>JBEKYV010000017.1:0-17910 GCA_049510515.1 Solirubrobacteraceae bacterium
GGCAGGACGAGCTCCAGCGCGCTCTCGGCGAGCTGCGCCGCCGGATGACCGAGCATGACTACGACGACCGGGCCGTCACGCGCTTCGCCGCGCTCGCTACCGGCGGCGGCCCCAGCACACAGGTCAACTGGGCGCAGATCGACCCCGACACGCTGTTGATCCTGGCTGACCTGCTCGAAAGCGCTGCAGCGATCGGATGGAGCAACGAGCAGCTCGACCAGGCAATCCTCGCGGCACACAAGAGCTCCAAGCAGAAGAGCACCGCCGGACGCTTCTCAGCGCTAGCGAACCACATCAAGGACCTCGCCGAAACCCGCGTGATGGAGACCGCATGAACGCCACCAAGGCGCTCCGCGAGGACCACAGCCAGCGACCCCAAACACCCGCCAGCCACGCACACCCAACGTCCTCGCGGACGCCGATACACCCACGGACACCCTGGGGTGCCCTGAAACCAAGAACGTCCGGGGGCAAGAGGCTCTCCGCAACGACAACCAGAGATGAAGCACTCGGACATCTATCCGGTCGGGCGACGCAGGACGATCCACCCACCCAGGTGCTGGCCCGGGCGCCACCCCGATCGCAAGAAGGCCTCACAAGTCGCGGGCCTCAGCAAGGAACCACACCCAAGATGCAGCGTCGACGAGCGCTGCCACACGGAAAGGAGCCGTAATGGCTGCAACGAACATCAACCGGGTCGTGATGACCGGCAACCTGACCAAAGACCCCGAGCTGCGCTCACTGCCCAGCGGCACATCGGTCTGCGAGCTGCGGATCGCGTGCAACACCCGCCGCAAAAACAACAACACCGGAGACTGGGAGGACAAGCCCAACTACTTCAACGTGAAGGTCTGGGGCGCCCAGGGCGAGAACACCGCGCGCTTCCTCTCCAAGGGCCGCCCGGTGGCGATCGACGGACGCCTGGACTGGCGCGAGTGGGAAGCCCAAGACGGAACCAAGCGCCAGGCAATCGACATCATCGCCGATACCGTACAGTTCCTCAGCTCCCGCGAGAGCACCGTCGGCGACGAAGTCGAGTACGACGAGAAGTTCCAGCCCGTACCAGTCGGCGCGGGCACCCATGAGGACGAGATCCCGTTTTAAACACAACCAGCCCGTCTGCGAGGGGCGGAACAACGGCAAACCGCCAGCGTTCCGCCCCGCGCAGACACTCGCTACCGCGAGAAAGGACCGTGTCGAACTACCCTTTTTTTGCCTTTTATGACGACATTTGTCTTATGCCGATGGGGGATGGGGTGAGGTCGGCATAGTTCTGGAGGAATGCACATCCGCCAGGGGATCAACTTAGCCGAGGTGTAGTAAGCTCTCAAAAATGAGTGCGGAGACCGAAACGCTCAGCTTTGACGGAGGCTTCTTGCGTCGAGGCTTTTGGATCTACGTGTGGCAGGTCATGGCGCCCGGCGAAAGAGAGCTGTACTACGTCGGACGTACGGGTGACAGCTCCTCGTGCAATGCTCAGTCCCCATTCAATCGTATGGGGCAACATCTGGGGTTCGCCAAGAACAGCAATATGCTTCGCAAGTACTTGGCCATCCGCGGCGTAGAGCCGAATGACTGCAAGTTCAGGCTGGTTGCTCACGGCCCGATTCTGGACGAGGCGGAGAACCTCCAGACGCATCAAGAGCGTCGTGACAGAGTGGCTGGAATCGAGAAGGCGCTTGCTGAGGCGATGGGAGTCGCGAGTTACGATGTGATGAACACGGTCAAATGCCGCAAGGCCTTGGACGCGTCTATGTTTGCCGATGTTCAAGCTGCTTTCGCCCTTGAGTTCCCCCGACTCCAAGTCGATACCGAGTAAGCCCAATCGATCATGGGGATAAGACTCGTCGACTCGGGTTGGGCGGAGGAGCTCAGTGCGGCTATCGAGGTGGAGCATAAGACGGTTCGAGTCGTCTGCCCGTTCATTACGACCTGCGCAGCTGAACGCCTCCTGGAGCACGGTCACCCAGAACAGTTTCAGGTCATCACTCGCTTTAGCATCGCCGACTTCTGCGCCGGTGTCAGCGATGCCTCGGCGCTACGCATGCTCGTAAAGGCAGGCGCCCGAGTGCGCGGCATCAAGCACCTGCACGCCAAGCTGTATTTGTTCGGCGAGCGCAGAGTGATCGTGACCTCAGCGAATCTGACGGAGGCTGGGCTTCTCAGGAATCACGAGTTCGGGTTCGTGTCCGAGGACGAGGATGTCGTCGGGGATTGCCGGCAGTACTTCAAAGCACTCTGGAAGTCGGCGGGGGCCGATGTCTCTGAGGAGTGCTTATCCGGGTGGCAGAAGGAGGTCGAGGTGTATTTAGCAAGCGGTGCGGGTGTGTTGGGCACCCTACCGATGCCCGATCACGGCGCCGATGGTGGCGTGTCGTCCAAGCATCCAGTCTCGGAAGGGTGGGCGTCTGAGGCAACGCAAGCCTTTGTAAAGTTCTTCGGAGAGGGACACCGTCGGGTCAATCCCTCCGAATCGGTGCTTGCAGAGGTTCGGCGTTCCGGGTGCCATTGGGCTTGCACCTACCCAAAGAAAGGGGGACACCCGCGGGCACCTCGTGACGGCGCATTGATGTTCTTAGGTCGATTCGTTGCAGGGCCCAACGATACTCGCATCTTTGGGCGAGCGATCGGGTTCGAGCACCAAGACGCTCGGGACGTCGCGACCGAGTACGACATAGAAGAACGACCGTTCAAGGAGAAGTGGTCCTACTACATACGGGTGCACCACCCCGAGTTTGTTGCAGGCAATATGGCCAACGGCGTGTCGCTCAACGAGATGATGGATGAGCTGGGGTCGGAGTCGTTTGCGTCTACTCAGCGAAACGCGGCGAAGGAAACGGGCAACCTCGATCCTCGCCGCTCCTATCAGCGGCATCCCGCTGTGGAACTCACACGCGAGGGACAGGCTTGGCTGAACGAGCGCCTCGAGCGGGCGTTCGAGGAGCACGGCCAAATGGGGCTGGCAACTCTCCGAGGACTCGACTGGCCAGTGGCTGAGGCGGCTACGGCGTAGAGGCAGCCTACCTGCCACATCGAGCGAGTCGGCCACCTTATGGGAATAGACGGCGGTGAATATCGGTCGTGATGCTTTTGTAGTGCTCTTGGATGTAGGTTGGTCGCTCAGAGAGGGTCAGGTGGTGGGTTGCTGCGATCCAGTTACGCGGCGGGAACTGTGCGTAGGGACTCTGATGAAAGGCCGCCAGAAGTTTCTGCAATGACTCGCCTCGCTCGACCAGAACTAGGAGTGGCTCGAGGTCGTCAAGGTTGCAGATCGTTGGGGGCTGGACACGGGTGTCACCGAAGGCGCCCTCAGGAAACCGCTCTTGAACCCACCGCCAAAGCATAGGAAGTTGAAAGACCTGATCACCGGCGAGCACGAGCATTGGCCAAATGCGATGGGCGTCGAAGTCTCCTACGCCCGGAAGGGTCACATGTCCGGCGAGTATATCTGCGGTCCGGTCTTGAAGCTCAGAGAGCTTGCTCAAGATCATCTTGTCCAAGGCTCCCTCCATTGACTCAACAGTTGCGCCGACGCGAGCCTCACGGGGGATACGTCCAGAGTAGACCTCCATCAACACCAGGTCCGGGGGTTGCGCTACAGCCACATCGGGGGTTCTTAACTCACGCTTGCCGATGGAGTAGATCTGATCTCCAGAGACCTCGACGGGTGGTTCGGTGGGCGCGACCTCATGGGACCGAGACACCATGCGCAGCACGTAGCGCTCGGCCAGCACCCCAGTAAAGGCGGTAAACTTATGACCTAGTCGTGTGGGCGAGTCCTCAGAAGCTCTACGTGATTTTGCGGCGTCGAGCATCCGAAAGTACAAGCCTCGTCCCATCCAAGACTCTATAGCGCTAGCGGAAATGAGAATGTGAGACCCGTCGGTACGTCTCAGTAGTGGCCGTTGCTCGAATGATGCGTGATCCCACGCGATGTGCTCGGGCGTGCGACCGGTCTGGGCATACAGGGTGCGGAACTCCTCGCGACTGGCAGAGACAGTACGGAAGATCTGTGCCTCGCGATCAACGAAGGAGCCGACGGTCATATAGCCAGGCTCTAGATACACAGGACGCTCGGCGAGACGCAACGTGGGGTCCAGGATCTTCAGTCCGCCAATTAACGCCAGACCGCAGGCAAGCTGGTCGGCGAGGCTTGCGCCGTTAGTATCCTCGCTACTCCAGGCCTCCAAGGGACAGTAGTCGGGGTGCTCACGGAGATCCTCTTCGGCGGCGATCTCGATGAGCATTGTCGACGCTCGTACGATTCCCTCAAGCATGTCGGGCGAGTTGTAGTAAGCGCCACGTTGGATCGCATAGATCGTCCACAAGGACACGTCATAGTCGTCACCCTGGTCGGGCTCGGGTGGCTCCCACTCAACGAGTGCATCCCCCAATGCGAACAGGCAGGTGAGGAGGGTCGCGTGCTGCCGTTGCGTCAGGTGCTTGGCTGGATCGTTGCCCGCATGTTCAACCAGCAGTCGCTGAAGCACAGTCACATAGCGCTCGTCGAAGACAAGTCGGTCAGGACCGCGGGCGATGAAGTCTCGAACGCGATCCATCATCAAACCGGTCCCGAAGACTTCACTTGCTAGCCGCACGTGAAGGTGAGTCTCTCGTCGTGCGTGGTAGAGCCCCACACTCAACACAGAGAGGTAATCCATCGAGGCCTCGAAAGGTAGCCCGCCAATCAGCTCGAGGATCTCCTCGAGGCTTGGTGACTGAAAGCCGAGCAGCTCCTGGAGGGTTGCAGGGAGCTGGATAACACCCGCCAGATCTTCTCCTCGCTCACGCCTGGAACCCGGCCGGAAGCCTGAACGAGGGTGGGTCACAGCTCCCTCGGGCACCCAAAGACCATCAAGGAGAGCTTCAAACGATCGTGCACGACAGTCATCGACACCAATGATGATGGCTGGTTAGGACGGCAGTCGGCCTGTTGCGATTATAGGCGGGCGAGAGCCAACACGCTTGCCACGCAGCCTATCCAAGCACCTCGGCTACCCTCCACCCCTGATGACGGGCAGGATCACTCTCGCCGCCTACGACGTACCACGCCCCAAGCCTGACTCGCATCTTCGAGCACGCTGCCGCGAGAATGAACGCAAAGCCATCCGCATGCGCGGTCATCGAGGATACCCCGTCAGGCGTCGCCGCTACCATTGCCGCTGGGATGCGAGCAATCGGCTTCGCGGCAGACGGCAACGAGCAGGCTCTCCGTGATGTCGGCGCCGAGATCATCTATTCGCTGGACGGGCTTTCAGCGCTCTTGACCCGTCACAAGAACTCCGATGAACTGTAGGCATGTGCTGATAGCATCAGCGGGAGTCAGGTCGCCTGCCCGATGCGCCTTCTTGTTGCCGCTCAGCTGAGTTGGCCATGTAAAACGGACGTGGACACGGGAGTCTTTGGCGGCTCCGGGGTCAGCCATCCGCGAGAAGAGGATTCACCAACCGTCGGCGGCAGCGCGGCTACTTTTCGTCCCGCTCACTCGCGCATGGGTCGCTACTCGGGTCCGCCAGCGGCGAGACGGCTGGGCCCCTCGCCGCCAGGGCCCGGCGGCGCGGCTGCTTTTTCGGCTGCTTTTGCGCTCGCCCTCGCAAGGGCGGTCTTGGTTTCGCGCGAGATCACCGCGTATCCGACAAGCTTCCAGACCAGGCGGCACGCACCACCGATAGCCCAAACAAGCAGCCAGGCCGCGACTCCAAACAGAAGGTCTCTTGTCCATAGAGGTCCGACTCCGACATCCGCGACGGCTCTAAATCCACGCTGGTTGGTGGCGCCGGTTCCCCCACCGCTGTCTAGCGCACCTGCGAAGGCGACTACCGCGTCTGCGGCGCTTACGAAAGCGACGACGACAAACGGCATGAAGAAACGTCGGGTGCCCGCGACCTCAATCACCTCGCCAAAAAAATCGTCGAGAAATGCGATGACTAGGGTCATCGCCGTCAGCACGACCGCCAACAAACCCACGGCGGCACCAGCAGCCGCCAGCAGAACTGTCGTCTCCTCGTCAAGCACCCTCGGCGTTGTCGCGGCCCAAAGTCCTGCGAGGGCGCCGAGTACACACGCGAGACCGTTGTACTGGTTGCCGAACTCCTTACCAATCCCCTTGTACCACGGGTCTCGACCTGTCGGCTCTGCCCTTGGGTCTGATAGCGACTCGTGCTCCTGGCGGCTTCTCATCTAGGCGGCGCTCCTATCTGCTTCTGTTGGCTGGAGACGCTTTCGCTTGCAACAGTCGAGGATCCGCTCGCGCAGCCAATCGGAGTACGACTCGGTCTGGGCGATCTTTTTGTTGACGCAGTTGGCGTCCCTGGTGGCGTCCTCCAAGTGGTCGCTCGCAAATAGCACCTTGAGTTTCTTGAGCATGGGCCCTGACTCATCCTGCATATTGGGCGTCGCGTTCAGCCGCGTTGCCGCTGAACTGAGCGTATCGTAATGCCCTGAGGGCTGGCGGCCACAACGCCGTCGTGCCCGGCATCCTCGGCGCCGTCAACCCGGCGAACGTTGCCTGACATTCCACTAGATGATTGATTCCACGGTGGGAGCCGTGGTTTTTGAGGGTTTGTAGGCAGCAGGGTCGAAGTCGGCGGTCTGATGCATCGCCGACCGAAGGGGGCCTCGATGGACGCCGACCTCGACCTGCTGCTCACTGCCGTTTACGTCACGGCTGACGATCTCCTGCCGGAGAAGCCGAAGAACGCCAAGCGAAGCGTCACAGATGCGGAGGCGTCACGCTCTGCGTCGCCCAGGCGATCATGGGGATACCGTCTGACCGGCGGTTCCTCGCGGTCGCGTCGAAGCACTTGCGCTACTTGTTCCCGAGGATCCCCGGGCAAGCCGGCTACTACAAGTGTCGTCGGCGTTTGGCGGACACGCTGGAGTGGCTGATGGGCGTGTTCGCTAGCCAGAGCCCCGGCATCGAAGACGACCTGCTGCTCATCGACTCCACGCCGGTGGAGTGTGCCAGAAGCCGCGAGACAGTCAAGCGCTCCCAGCTTGGGGACGCCGCGGACTATGGGTACTGCGCCAGCCACAGCCCGGTTCTTTTGGGGTTTCCGGCTGCACGCCCTGTTCTCCCCGGACGGCATCCCCAGGGCGATCGCGCTGACCTCTCCCAAGCTCGACGAGCGCGAAGTAGCCCTCAAACTCCTCGCTCGCGCACGACGACGCGGCGGAGAGACCGTGATCGGCGATAAGGGCTACGCCGGTAAAGAGTTCGCCAAAGCCGTGAGCGACCTCCACGCCACGATCGTTCGCCCCCGACGCAAAGACGAGCCCGGACGCGGACCACACCTCGCGCCCATACGCCAAAGAATCGAGAGCATCTTCTGGACCTGCAAGGACATCCTCACCCTCGAGCGCCACGGCGCCAGAACACTCCCCGGGCTCCGCGAGCGCATCCTGCAACCCTGCTGTGCCTCGCCGCCGCAGTCTCCCTCAACCACCAACTCGGCCGTCCAAGCCGCGCACTCGTCAACTACCGCGCCTGAACTCATGGAATCAATCATCTAGGGGGGCGGATCAGTCTTCTAGCTCCGCGAGCCGGGGAGCTGGGCGCAACGAGGGTGACCGGCGTTACCGCTCTGGGTTGGATCAGCAGCGGTTGGCTGGGAGCGGCTCCGGCGGCGGGGTCCAACTACGTCTCACCTGGAAACTACGGGGGTCCAACTACGTTTCGAATGGGAAGCTAAGATGGGCGGCAACACTTCTGGCAGGGCTCAGGGGTTGACGTGAATGCTTGCCGTATTGCTGGCGCCGGGGGTGTAGGGATAGCCATGTGCGCCGGTGTCGGGTAGCGAGACCCGGAAGGTGTAGGTCTCGGGTTCGATGGTGGCGTGGAACCGGTAGCCGTAGCGGAAGTGGCCCTTCCGGCCGGCGATGGTTTGGTCGAAGATCCTCCAGTGTCTGCCTTCGCGGACCTCGACATCGAGGGTGACTCCCTGTGGGGGGTAGGGTCCGCCGGTGATCGTGCCGCTGAGATGCATCATTTTCCCGTTGTGGGTGCGGTGCGGGAATATCCGCAGATTGATCCTCGGCGTGATCGAGACCGCTACGGTTGCAGTGGCGGACGGCCCCGGGTCGTTGCTGTATGTGGTGTAGCTGAAGCGCAGCAGGCGATCGGGGCCGCCCGGCACCTTGTAGGAGAAAGAGCCATCCTGCGCCGTCTGCACCGTGGTGTCGATCACGGCGCTGGGCGGACCCCCAATGGTCGTGATCGCGACCCGCGCGCCCCGGATTGGGACGGTGCCACAGTGCAACACCCCCTTGATGGCCACAGGCTTGCCATAGGCGATGCTCGGTGGCCGACGCTTGCCGTTTACGACCAAGTCGAGTTCCTCGCCGGCACACGGTTCGCCGTTGGCGGTGCCCCTGCCGGTGATCGCGCCACCATTGGTGCCGACCAGCGGTGGGCCGCTCGTCGTGATGGTGCCGTCGTAGGCGATCGTGCGGTTCCCGGCTGCGTCTTCGACGATCAGCTCGAGGGAGTGCTGGCCGGCCGCGAACTCGCTGGTGTTGAGCGTCAGGCTCGCGCTCACCGAGCTCTTGCAGGGTTGGGCATGTTCGAAAGACCGCTGGCCATCGCTCGTGATCCCCAACGACTCGCAGGCCCCACCGTTGGTATCGAGGATCTGCGAGACGACACTCCGCCCGTCCACAAGCAGCGTGCCGCCGTAGACCCCGGATTGGCCATCGCTCGCGTTGAAGGAGATCGTCTGTTGCCCAGAGAGCGTGCCGCCCCCGACGAGCGGGCCGCCCACGGCGCTGACGACCGGCGGGGTGTTATCGACCAGGTCGACATCGACGGCGTAGACGTCGTACTGCGAGGAGTAGGTGCCGTTCCCTGACGCGGGGCATGTTCCGCCTGGTCCACCGCCGCAGGCGGCCGACCACTGGATCTGCGTCACGCCGCTGAGGTCGCTCTCGCTGACTGCGTTTTCGGACGCCAACGGGTCGTTTGGGGTGCCGCGGGAGCATCCGTCCGTGCAGAGACCCTGCACGGAAGCGGGCCCAGGGATGTAGGAGAGGTTCGACGCGGGCGACCCATAGGGCTGGCTTGCCGTGTCGGCCTCATAGCGCCAGAGCTTGAACCCCGAGATCGTCAAGCCCGCCGGGGCGGTGAACGTGTCCGCGGCCGTGTCGCCGTAGGGGTGCGTCGGTCCTCCGTCCATTGCCGTGTACAACGATCCGCCGCTGGCGCAGTTATTGCCTGCGTACATGAAGCTGTCGTTGATCGCGTAGGTCACGTCGTCGGCCGGGGCTGCCCGGCCAGCGCTCGGACCGTAGGGGATCCTGCAAATGAGGTCGTGGTAGCTGTTCGCTGCCGCCAGACAGGGCATAGCGAACAGGCACGCGCCAGCAGCGAGGAGCACCGTCGCGATACGCGCGCCATAGAACCTGTGTTTGGGCTTGCTCATGCTGAGAGACCTCCTTGGTGTGCGCGAGGAAAAGTTCTGCCTAACCTTTCGTCGCGGGAGACCCCGTCTTTCCCCCCCACCAATTTGAAGGCCGCCGCACATCTACCCACGGTGGGCCCCAGCCGGTGGGACTGGTCCGATCTTCCGTGTGACCCTGCTCTTTCAGATGACCCTACAAATGTAGCCCATCAAGACCAGCGACCACTGCGCCGTCTGCGCGACCTGATCGCTCAGTGGCTAACCCGCGCGGTGATGGATGTTGCGGGTCACGGTCTGAGCAAGCCAGTCCTTGGAGCTGTCCCGGACGACCGTTATGCGAGCCGTCACGGCGCCAGCAGGTAGCACGAGGACCGCCATCCACCGTCCATGCCCTACCCGCACGCTCTTTTGGACGCTGCTCAAGCGGGCATCGAAGCGGTAGTGCGCGACGACCGTGACGTGCCCGGCCAGCGCGCGTGCAGCGCTCCCGCGGACATGTAGCGCGTGCGTGCTCCTCCGTACGTTGAGGATGCGCAGGTCGGGGCTTGGCTTTCCGGGCGGCTCGTGGGTGATCGAGATCGTTGCGCTCTCAGCGGGGCTGGTGTTCCCTGCGGCGTCCTGTAGCCACGCACGGATCGTGTACCGGCCGTACGGGTTGTGCTTGAACTGCGGCGTGCGGCTGGGCGCGAACACGAACGACAGGCCGGGGCTGGTCTGCGTCGGCGTGCAGAGCCCGCCGTGGTTGCAGGCGCTCCAGTTGGTCGCCGTAATGGGAGCAGCCACGTCTGTAGGGGCGCCGAGCGTGATCGTGAAGGGCCCCCGGCCACTCACGGCGACTGACCTCGGCGGCGGCGGCGGACTGGTCTGATAGCCGAACGTGATCCCGGCGGCATTCGCCTGAGTGCTGTTCCCCAGCGCGTCTCCCAACCACACGAACACCGTATAGACGCCTTGCGGATGGGCCGCGAATGCGGGGTCCTGCGCGGGATCGAACGTGAGCGAACTCACCGGGCTGCTCTGGCTATGCACAGCGTCGCAGCCACTCGCAGGGATGCCCTCCTGCGAACCGGTACATGCAACCCAATTGACCTGGCCGATCGGATCGTCCGCGGGCTGGCTGGGGTTCCTCCACGTGATCGTCGCGGGCTGGTTGACCCACGCCCCCGCGCTGTGCCCGTTGACCTGCAACCCGGCAGGCGCGCCCGGGTTGGCGTTATCGACCGTGACCTGCACGGGGGCGCCGAGCGTCTGGTTGCCAGCAGCGTCAACCAAACCAGCCTGGATCTGGTGGGGCCCATTGGAGAGCGTGCTCGTATCAAGACTGAACTGGTTACTGGAGCTTACCGGGCAGGGAGCGGGCCGCGTGAAATCGCACGAGGACGCCTGTTGAGCAACCAGAGCGCCGTCAACATACAGCTCGGCATACTGCACACCACTGTTATCCGAGCCGCTGATCGTGCCCGAAAGGGCGCCCCGTACCAAGCTACCCGTGAACAACGAACCGCTCAAGCCCGTGATCTGGGGTGGATGTTCATCGCTGATCGTGACGGTGGCGCTATTGAGCTCGACCCGCCCGTCATGCTCGGAGAACCCGTTGCCACATACGCTCAGTCCGGTGCCGGCTGGGTTGCACAGGAGCTCGATCGCAATGCTGGTCGTGTCGAGGCCCGTTTGTATTGTGGCGTCGGAGGTCTCGCATCCGCCATTGTTGCCGTTGAATGGGCACGTTTCTCCGGGTAGCGGGGTTTCTGTGTCGTCGATGATCTGTGGCTGCCAGCCTGGACCGTTGTCGAAGAGGTCTCGGTTCATGCTGATCGCTGTGATTCTGTCGCCTTCTGGCGCGGTGACCTTCCAGCCAGCGACTGCGCCTGCGGGGACGTTGGTGGCGAGTTGCAGGATATCTGTGGCCGCGAGCCCGGATGTGGTTGGGCTACCGCCGGTGATTTCGCCGCTACCGCAGTTCGTCGGGGTTTCGAGATAGGTCGTGTTGTTGTTGAATGGCTGCCAGGAGTTGTTGACCAGCGGCGCAACGCCGGTGCACGCAGTCACCTGGTAAGTGCCGGCGAGAGCGTTCCCGGCGACGGTCATACAGATAATGAGCAGCGCGACGGTCGCCAGTAGTGGGCGTTTCATCCTGCGCTCCACTTGCTGACACTGGCGTGCATGTCGTGTGTGGTGCGGTTCACGACTACCTGCGGGAGTTCGGTGTGCCCGGCGAGGAATCTTGCGACAATCCGATCCCATTGCCCTACGTGCAGTGTCGCAGTCGTGTGCTGTGTGGTTGTTTGTGCGATGGTGAGAAGGCGTCCTAGCTCGCCCTTGTCCTGCACAAGGAGCTTCAACCGTAGTCCCTTTGGGATGTCAGCAACGGTGATCGTGAGATGGTGTTTTCTGAATGTGATCTTTGTGATCTTGGGGCGGCGGAGTATGGGCTTTCGCTTCGGGGTGGTGAGAGTCGCTGCGGGTGGTCCGCTGTTTGCTGGTGGCGTCGTGGAGGACGAGTTGTTTGCTGCCTGGTAGGCTGCCATTCCCTCCTGGACGACCTGTCCGAGCCCGCACGCGTTGAATGCCGCTGCGACGTCGAGGTTGCCCCCGTTGGTAAGTGTCGATGTGATGCAGCTTTGTGCCTGAGAGTAAGTGAGCGAGGGTGCATAAGCGCGCATACTTGCCTCGGCGGCAGAGGCGATCGCGGTGGCGTCGCTGGTGCCGTCCGCCCAGGCGGGCGTGCCGTCGTCGCTGAACGCGATTTCGATGCCGCTTCCTTCGCCACCTGGTTCGGTCTGGCTACCGCACCCTGGGGCGAGCAGGGCCAGCCCGGCGCCGCGGTTGCTGAAGGAGCAGATTGCGCCACGGTTCGTGGCGCTAGCGTCGGAGGCGCCAACACCGAGTACCCCCTGTAGATCAGCTGGCGCCTGCACCGGGCCTGCTTCGTTACCCACCGCCGCGATGACGCTCAACCCGTGCGCATTCGCCGACTGAACATAGTTCTCCACGGTTTCCAGTTCGCTGCCTGTTGGCTGCGTGCTTGATCCAAGACTGAGGTTCACAACCGTCACTGGCATGCTGGAACTGAGGTCTTGGCAGTACTCGATCGCCGAGGCGTACTCTGAAAACGAGAACGTGGTGTGTCCTGCGGCGAGCGCCTTGACGTTGTAGATGCGCACGCTGGTGGGGGCGAGGCCGACCATGCCCCATGTGTTGGCGGGTGCCGCTGCGATCATTGCCATGTAGGTGCCGTGCGCGGCGGGGTGCCCGCCGGGCAGCGGTGGGTCAAGCGCGGCGAGTTCATCTTCGGTGTTCGTGTCCGGGGAGAGCGCGTAGCTGCCTGCCAGAATCGCGGTGGTGTCCGGGTTGGGGGTCACTCCTGAGTCCACGAGACAGATGATCCCGGGTGTCGGCGGTGCTGGCGCGTATTGCAGGAAGAGCGCGTCCGCGGCCGCCTGCTGCACCGTTCCCGCTGGCACACCGACCTCTGCAGACGCCGGTACGGAGATCGCCGCGCACACAAGCAGAGCAGCGGAAGTGACGACCATGGCGGCAACGATGGGGCTCCGGCCCCAGATGCAGGCTCTCGGCCGGGTTCGAAGGGAAGCCGCCCTGCCCTGGGTGTCGTCTGATGAGGTACCGCCAGTCGGTTGGCGATGAGTACGTTGTTGGGGGAGCCGCCATATGCTCGGGTGGGGTTCAGTCATCGAGTGCTGCCTGGTTGGCTTTGGTGAGTGTGCCGAAGTGGTATTGCACGACGGTGAGGCTTGGCCAGGGGCCGTCTTCCCAGCCGTCTTGGAGGCGTTGGAGTCGCTCGCCGCCGTAGCGCTTGGCGTAGGCGGTGGATAGGTCGGTGCTGCGCGCGCGCTCACCGTAGCGCTCACTCCAGGCGCGTAGAGCCGCTTCGATGAGTTTTGGGGTCCACTTGCGGGCGGGTCGGGTTCTGCAGCGGTGGCATAGGGGCTTGGTCGTCCGTGGGCCTGATCGTTGGCTGGTGGGAGCTCCGCAGCCTTTGCACTCCACGCGGTAGCTTTCCCTGATTGCGTGGGTCTTACTCGCGTCAGGGTCATAGAAGTAGCCTCTGACGGTCGCTGGCGCGCGTCCGATCCGCTGCGCGATCTGCACGACGCTCAGGTGCTCGGCTTCGCGGTAGTGGTAAGCAAGCGCGACCGCGCGGCGCCGCTCGATCACTCGCTGAGGCTCACTCATGCGCCCCGCTCGCGTTCGTCACACCGCTGGACATGATCGACTCCGCCCACGCGGACCCTACCGCCGGGGCGCTCGCACCGGAAGAGCTGCGCTCTTGTAGCGGGACTTCCCCCGGGCGTCTGCGTGAATCTGGGTGATCTCGATTCATGGCTTAGCTCCTGTGCGGTCTCCCCGGGGCGGGCGATCTGGATAGTGCTCCCCTCTGTCGTCGCTGGAGAGCCATCGTTTCCCCCCTGCCAATTTGCGGCATCGCCTGACAGCGCTGATGGGGTCCTCTAGCGTTCGAAGCCGAACTCTCGGTTGACGCTGGCACTACTCGCGTTTTCTTTTGGTGCTGGGCGAGGCGCGGCGGGCGCGGGGGTGGGGGTGGGGGAGGCCGACCGCTGGTTTTCTATCCCGAACTCGGACTGAGCCTGGTCCGGCGTGGGTGGTTTGCTCCGCTGTGCAACGGCAGGTTTCTCTGCGACCAGCTTTCGTGAGGCGACCAGATGGTGCGGGCGGATGTTGCTCGTCGTCGCGTCGGACGGACGTCCAATTGGCGGCAGGGCTCGCGGTATTACAGAAGCCGACACGCTGACCGGGAGAGGGGTGCGTGCCTGCGCTGGTGGCGCGCGGTGCGTGGCAACATGGTGGCTGTCGTTATGTGTGGCAAGTACGAGTGCCGTCGCGCCAGCAACGACGATGACGCCCTTAGTGATCGTGCCGGTACCCAGCGTGCTGAGAAGGCTTCCCCCACCGGTGCTACCCGCCGCGCCCGCGCTGGCGCCCGTACCGGCGCCAGCGCCCGCTGTCCTCAGAGCACTCCCAGGGCCTGCAATCCTGCCATGGCCGGCGCGCAACAGGCGCGCGAGATGCTCGAGGAGGCTGGCCCCGTGTCCTGCGTCGGCAAACGGACCAAAGGGCACGATCGGGGGGAGGAACGCGGCGAGGCCGCGCAGACCGTCGACATAGCGCTGGCACGCCTCGCACTCTGCGATGTGCGCGACGGCACGGGGATAGTCGCGGTCATCCTCAGCGATCAACCCGAGGGCGTAGCTACGTATCAGACGCGACCATTCGTCGCCGCCGCAGCCGCGCGTGCTGATGCTCGCGACGATGCCCCCGATCTTCTTTGTCGCGCCGTCCATCAGCTTCTCCATCTGCCGCCGCGTAAGACCCAGCAGCTTGGCGGCCTCCGGGCGGGAATACCCGTGGATTACGCACAAGCTGACGGCCTCGCACTCGCGCGGGCTCAAGCGCCCACGCACCAGCGCGACGAATCGCTTGAACTTGATCCGGTCATCCAGCTGCGCGTCAACGTCCAGTCCGACCAGATGCTCATCGACCTTGAGATCGACCCGTTGGCCTGGGCGCAGTTCGCGGTAGAGATCGACCGTGCGCCGCCACGAGATCTCGATCAACAGACCCGTCAGGTTCGATACAGGCTCGCCCTGCTTGATCGTCTCGCACACCCCGTGCCAAGCCTGGCAGTAAGCCTCTTCGAGGTCGGACTCATCGAGGTGCATCTTGCGGGCGGCGAGCCTGTAGCGAACCACGCCGAGGACCTCACCTTGCAGCGCGCGGTAATGCTTGTTGGCTGCCCTCTCTGCTTGCTGCTCGGGCGACTGGACATCAAAACGGTGCATCACAGCGGCTCCTTCGGCGAACCCCACTGACGCTCACGATCCCGCTCAGCGTCATAGGCAACCCGTGCGAGCGCTACTACGAGCGCGTGGCTAGGCCGAGAGCAAGGAAGCAGGGTACGGATCTCTGCTACGAGCTTAGCGCCGAACCCATCCGGGCACTCACCCAGCAGAATCCTCAGATCATGTAGACGTTCCTCGCTCAGATGCCGCGATAGAACCCGCCAATCCTCGGCGCAGACCAGCCCGCCCCAGCCACCGGGCGGCGTAGGGGAGGCATCCGTAGAGGAGTCCATCACGTCTTCACGATCCTCCAGACGGCGAGCCACCGTCGATCTGAGATTGGCCGAAGCCCACCAGAATCCTTCGCCAGCACCGTGATCATCCCGTACACCAAAAGGACAGGGCGAGCTGCGTGACCCCGTGCCCCTCATCGACATTAGGGCGGTTATGCCTCAAGCCCGTGGGTTTCGAGAGCCTACTCCCCGGAGATCCAGCCGCTCCGTACTCCAACTAACAGCACGGACCCACCCAAGAGTGCTACACCCATCTGCTACATTTCGGCTTTATGGGTGTTCATCATCCTCGCCTCGGCGTCACCAACGACCCCGCGATGCAGCGTGCGCTTGAGTTGACCGAGCCGCTGCTTGACCCGCGCGAGACGCGCTCCGCGGCCAGCCAGATCCGGGCGCTGACCCTACGCGGCGCAGAGGCCGTCCTCGCCGGCGCCAGCCCACGCTCGCGGCTACAGGCACACCTCGCCGAACGCCACAACGCCACGATCACCCACGGCAGCCTCGCCGACCTGGTCCCGCCACCCGGCGAACCAGACCCCGGTGGCTCCACGCCCGCCTCTGACGCGCTGCGGTGGGTACGCGGCGAGTGAAGGCCGCCTACATCGACGCATCCGCGCTGGTCAAGCTGTTCAAGGCCGAGCCCCAAACCGCCGCGTTCCGCGACGCGCTCGGAGACTGGCCCATCCAGGTCGCAAGCGAGCTAATCAAGGTCGAGGCGATATGCACCGCCCGACGCCTGGGCGCCCCCGACGTTCTCAAGCGCGCCCAGGCGACCCTTGAGCGAGTCAGCCTGATTCCCGTATCCCCCGAAATCGTCGAGCTGGCCACCGCCGAGCACACCCCACCATTGCGGGCGATGGACGCGATCCACCTCGCTACCGCGCTCACCATCCGCGACGACCTCGGCACCTTCTTCGTCTACGACAACGACCTACACGCCGCAGCAGCCACCCACCATCTCAATCCGATCGCGCCCGGCCAGCAAACATGAACAGCACTCTCACAGCCGCCCACGAGAACCCCAGGCAACGCACGAGAAACTCGCCAGGGGGAAAGCGCCCACCGCGACCGACATCCAAACAGGGCCACATCACCCCAGCTCGACCTGCTGCGACCGTGAGCACAACCACACCATCCAAGCGCGCAGGCAGCTGCGGACGCTGCCACACACAGGGCTACATATGCCCCGCATGCGCCGCACGTCTGCGCCACCGCGCACTCGCACTGCACCAGAAGGGCCTCAGCCCCCACGAGATCGCCGGCCATCTCAACGTCACCCTCCCGCAGACACGGCGGCTCATCGAGGAAGCCGAGCAGCTACGCGACCTCCAGCAATACAAGCGCGACTTGATTCCCGTCGCGCCGATCCGCGAACTGTTCGAACGGCGCCTTGAGGAAGACCCGACTCTCAACCAGATACGGGTCGCAGCAAAGGCGCAGACCGACCGGATCGAGCTGCGACGAGCCCTCGGCATGCAACCAACCGCCAGCCGCCTCATCCGTGGCGAACGCCGGCCAGGCAAGACCCGCACCGAGATCACAGTCGAGATGGCCTCAAGGATCGTCAAGGCACTCGGTGTCGCGCCGCACGAAATCCCCTGGCTGTAGAGGTGTGCGAGCCGCGTCGAGAAGGTGCGAATTGCTGGGGCAGCCGGCAGGTTTTGGGGGTCGCCAGCTGCCCCAGTCCGGGGTGGGTAAGACTGACGCGGTCCCGGGCCGCTTGAGGAACCCACGGCTCCAGCTCGCCTTGCGGCGCTCCGGTCGGGGTGGCGCGGCCTCACACCTCGTAGGCCTCGCTCTTCGCGGCTCCAGTTCCGCGTCCAGTTCCACACTACGCAAAGTAGGGCCACGAACGCAAGACCCAAATCAACTTCTTTCTGCATTATGCGAAAAAAACAACGCGTTGGTTGAGGGCCGGCAATGCGATCATGCGGTTCTGCTTCCCTTCTGGCCGGTGGGGGTCCGGGAGCACGTTCTCGTCCGGGTGGGTACGGACGGTGCTGGGATCTCGTCTCGGCCTGCGCCTCACGATCTCGATCATCACGTGTCTGCGTGGGTCTTTCGTTTTGACTTTTCCTGCTTGAGCTGTGCCGCGAGGTATGCCTCGAATTGCTTGCCGGCGCGCTCGATTTCGCCGGGGAGCAGATGCGTGTAGCGGTCGTCGGTGATGGAACCACGTCCGCCGTCAGTGCTCGCGGTGCTCGCGTGCCCCATGAGCACGCTGCGGATCTTTAGGTCGATCCCGGCGGCCCGCATCCAGCTCGACGCGGTATGCCGGCACTCCTGCAGACGAATCTGCTGAAGCTTCTTGATCTCCCATGCGTTGTCGGCGCGAGTGTAGAGCGCACTCGTGCTCAGCAGACCGCAGTTGCGTCCGCCGGGCTGATGCTCGCGGCGGCCGCC
>JBEKYV010000170.1:0-7259 GCA_049510515.1 Solirubrobacteraceae bacterium
CGTGCTGATCGGCGTGCTGATGCTCGTGACGCTGCCGGTGCTCGTCGCCGCCGGCGTCGCGGGACTGTTCTCCCAGGAAGCCGAAAACGCCTGTGGCGGCGCGGGCGTCGCGGCGGTCAATCAGCCAGCCGGCGGCGGGCCGCTCGCGCAGGGCCTCTACGCGGCCCCGCTGGAACTCGCACCGGGCCACTGGTATGAAATCGGCGCCACAACGTATGGAGGGCCGGGCGACCCGACCTCGGGCGACTACGGGTCGATCCCCGACCCCGGCGAGTCCTACCTTCCGGCGCACCCCGACTCCTTCGCTGAGCTGTCGGTCCTCGACAGCAACCCTGCAAACACCGGCGGGCTCACGTTCGCTGACGCGAACGCGCTGAGCAACCTCCCGTATCTCACGGGGCTTCGGGTCGCCCGCGACGGCCGCGAGCGCCTTCTGTTCAAGCGCGATGTCGGCTACGGGCAAGGCCCCGGGCAGCTCATCGCAAACGGCCAGCCGTACCGCATCGACGTGTGGTGGCAGGCCGCCCAGCCCTTGGGGATTACCGAGAGCGTGGTGCAGGTGCAGCTCGCGCCGAGTACCGGCGCCGCGGCGACACTCAGCGCGCTCCCGTCCTCAAGCGAAGCGAGCGGCGGTGAAGCGAGCGCAGCGTGCCCCGCCAGTGAAGGCGCCGGCACTATCCTGTTGCCGCTCACTGCGGGCACGCAGGCGAAGATCCTGCCGAGCGGCCTGGCTGCCGCAGGTGAAGCCGCACCATCGGCGGTGAAGCGGATGGTGGCAGCCGGCAACCGCCTGTTCGGCGCAAGCTACCTCTACGGCGGCGCGCACGGCACTCCCTTGAGTCAGCTACAGCCGGCGTATGACTGCTCATCGGCGGTCTCATACGTGCTGCACGCCGGCGGCGTGTTCGGCGAATACGCAGAGGACTCCACCGAACTTGAGTCCTACGGGCAACCCGGCCCCGGCCGCTACGTCTCGATCTACGCCAACGCGGCGCACGCCTTCATGTACGTCGCGGGACTGCGGTTCGACACCGTGGAAGCACCCGAATACGACACCGGCCCGAACTCCGGCAAGCCCGGCCCGAAGTGGCGCGTCTACCCATCCGTGCCCAACTGGGCGACCTGGACCGTCCGACACCCACCCGGCCTATGAACAGCAATCACGTCAGAGGATTGAGCGTGGCGTGCCTGCTCGCCATCCTGGTCGTGCTCGCCGGATGCAGCAACCCCGACGCGCCGGGAGCAGGGACGACGAGGACGATCTCGACCAGCTCGCCGGCGAACGAAGGCGAGCCGCAAGCCCCGGCGCCCCCCTCCCCTGCATCCCAGGCTCCCGCGGGCGTGCAGGGCACACAGTCGGCTGCGCTCGCGGCGTTCAGCCGCCTGTACTCGAACTGGACCTATCACACGCTGACAAGCGATCAGCGCAGGCTCGCGGCGATGTCGGTCGGTCCGGCGCGGCTCGCCGAGCAGCAGGCCGCCGCATCAAGCCAGGCAGACACCACGATCATCCGCGGGCGCATCTGGAACAACGCGCAGATCCTCAGCGTCACGCGCGACCTCGCCCAGCCCGGAACATGGGTGATCGTCACCCGAGAACAGACCGGCGGCTCCACGCAGTACGAAGGGCTGCCCGCCTCCTACCACGTCACCCTGGGCCGGCTCGCGCGCGTACCCGGCGGCTACGCCGTAAGCGAATGGCTACCGCAAAGCTGAGTCAAATGCTGGGTATCGCATCAGACGCAAGTCGCGCTTCGGGCCGGCCTGGGAGCGCGTTCAAGCTGTGGCTGTACGCCTACACGGGTGTTTGGGCGACGACGCTGACGACAGCCGCCGTCGTGGGGCTCGCGGGGCGACCGCTCGCCGGGCCGGTGCGGCGCCTGCTCGGGCTCGCGTTGAGCGCACGGCGCAACCCGCCGCTGCAGGTCGGGCACGTCCTTGTGCTGGCCGCGCATAACATCCCGATCGCCGCCTGGCCGCTGCTGCTCGGTGTGCTGGGCGCCCACCACCACCGCCTCGGCGCCCACATCGCAGACGGTCTGCTGCTTGCGTGCATCATCCTCAACACGCTGCCTGTCGGCGCTGCGATCGGCGCATACGGGAGTGCCGTTCTGCCCTACGTTCCGCAGCTCCCGCTTGAGTGGGGCGGCCTCGCGCTCGGCGCGAGCGGCTGGCTGGCACAGCGCCGCACGGCGCTCACCGTCAGGCAGGGACTTGGGTTGTTCGTAGTGATCGTGGGTGTTCTGGTGTGCGCCGCGATCGTGGAGACCGTCGGCGTGCCGCACCGATGAGCGCGAGAGCTGGCCCTCTGGGCGCGTTTGGTCCTGTGGGACTCAAGGACGGACTTCCCGGTAGCCGCATGAATGGAATATTACGAGTAGAATGGTGCTTAGACGTGTCCCAGATGATTGGGACTGTCCTGCTAGGTCAGGGTTGACCTGGGAGACATTGATGGACACAGGAGATTCCAAGGTAGGGGCGGGATATCCCCGTGACGCACCGGGGGATGCAGTCACCGTTGCGCCACAAGACGAGAAGGCACGCCTGTACGGGTCGCAGAGGATCGGCCAGCTCCTCGGCGAATGGCGCCCGGTGGAGCTGCGAATCGCGCGCGGGTTCACCGAGTGCCACGGCCTGAGCAAAGAGCAACTGGAAGACCTCTACCACGAGACCCTGCTCGCGCTCTACATCCGACCCTACGGCGGGGAAGAACACCTACGCAACGCGCTGCGCACAGGGATCAAGCAGCGCGCGCTGCAACTGCACCGCAATGAGCGTCGCCACATGCGCATCATCGCCCGCGACGCGCCCAGCCTGCGTCTCGTGGCCGAGACCCACGGACGACAGAGCGCGCCTGAGCCGGCCGTCCTCGCGCACGAGGATCGCCTGATCGCAAAAGAGTTCCTGACCGAGCTCAGCGATGACGAGCGCCCCGTCTTTGGCTGGCTGGTCGAGGGCCTCTCCTACCGAGCAATCGCCACCGCACTGGAAATCCCACTCAACGAAGCACGCAACCTCAAGCGAGCGTGCGAGCGCAAGCGGGAGCATTTCCAACTGCTCTACGACACCGGCCGGTTATGCGGCTACCGGGCGCAGACGATCAAGGCACTGCAAAACGGCCAGAGCACGAGCGAGGAGCTGGCCGAGCAAGCGTTCGCCCATCTCGAAAGCTGCCTCCACTGCCGGCTGGAGCACAAAACCAACGCCAAACGGCTGCGGCGCAGCTTCCGCGACCAAGCCGCCGCGCTGCTGCCACCCATCATGGTCGGTCATCTCGGCTGGCTCACCAGGCTCACCGTGCGAGCCAGGCTGCTACTGCACCGCCTCGGGGTCGACACCCCGGCAGTCGGCCAGAGCGGCGTACGCGAACGTGCTGCCGCCGTGCTGGCCGGCGGCAGCCTCAGCGCAAAGATCGCCGCCGGCGTCCTCACCATCGGCGTCCTGGCCGGTGGCGCGGTCGCCACGCACGTCCTCAACCAGAGTCCTCCGGCCAACCACCACCCCGCCACGCGCCACGAAGCCGTGACGCATCCACCCCCAGCGCCGACTCCGCGAGCGGTAAGTGCTCCACCATCAAGGCCATCTCCCCGCACGAGCGCCCATCGAACCGTGCATACCACAGCCTCCGCGCGTCGCCGACGCACCAGCGCCCCCCGTAGGCCCAGCGTGACGCCCCGCCCGGCGAGCACGAACGCGAGCGCGGTCGCCCAGCGTGAACCGGGCGGCTTTGCCTACCTCGGCGTACCCACCAGGACCAGTACCCCGGCTGCGCCAGCCCATGTGGCAGCCCATGAAGACCAGCACAGCGGCGGACCGTTCAGCCCATGAGCCCCGCAAGGAACCTAATTCGTTGGCCGGTTCGCCGTAGTTGGGGTCATAAACCCCGAAGCCCCACAACCAGGGGCCCGGACACGGGAATGAACACAATGATGAACAAGCAGACAAAAAGAATCCCTCGCCGCGCGCTGGCGCTCGCGCTGACATCGACGCTCGTCTTGGCCGGGGGGTGGCTGGCGGCAAGCAGCGCACAGGCAGGACTCTGGATGCAGGACACCTGTTTGAACCCGAACCAGTCGCCGGCACCGAGCGAAGGCTGGTCGCAATTCGCAAGCGGCGCTCCTGGCTACGGGTCGGTCGGCAGTGCGAGGTGCCCAATGTTTGGTCTCCTAAGCTCGGCAGCGGCCGAGGCGAACGGCAACGGCGAGAACCTCAGATACCAGCCGCCGGCGGGCTCGACGCTGATCGGCGGCTCTGTCGACGCCAGCGGCTACGCAGGTGGAGGGGGAACCGGCGCCTCCGCGACCGTCGAGGCATACGCACCGGAATTCGTGTACCCCGGTGATGTCATCTACCAGTGCGCCGAGGCGGACGGCACCTGCTCCCCCGGCAGCTACAGCTTCTCAACCGTCATCTCTTTGCCCGCCGATACAGGCGGGGATTTCTACATCGGCGCCGGCTGCGGCGGAACACCTGGATACTCATGCGACTCCGGCGAAAGCGACGGCGCATGGTCCGACGTCGAAGTACACTGGGCGGACTTCCTGCTCGCAAACGAAGCGACACCCAACGGCAGCGCAATCGGCGGGACACTACTGAGCCCCAACGCCGAAGGCACCGCCGAACTGACGCTCACCGCCACCGACCCAGGCGGCCCCGGCGTATACCTCGTGACCGTCCAGATCGACGGCAAAACCGTCTACTCCGGCACACCCAACAACAACAGCGGAAAGTGCGTGCCGGTCGGCAGCAGCGGCAGCGCCCTGATGTTCGACTACAGCCAACCATGCCCCACCAGCGAGTCAGACGACCTCCCGATCAACACCACCAGCCTGGCCAACGGCCAGCACACCTTGAAGATCCTCGTACAAGACGCAGCGGGCAACTCAGCCGTCGTATACGACGGCACCATCTCGACAAAACAACCATCAAACAACTCACGCGGGGCGCAGCCCGGCCCTGGCACAACCACGAGCAGCAGCCCGCCGCCACCACCGCCCAGCACTACGACGACCGGGGTACCCAACGGCACGCAAGCGAGCCAGACCGCGCAACTCACCCTCGGGCTCAAGCACAGGATGAACCGCACCTACACACACAGCGCGCTGCGAGTAACCGGGCGCCTGCTCAACGGCGAGGGACAACCCATCGCCGACGCGACGCTCGACGTGCTCCAGCAGATCAACGGCTCGCCGAACCCAAGCGTGATCGCCCGCGCGCACACCAACACCGGCGGAACCTTCCTCGCCACGGTGCCGGGAGGTCCCACGAGGATCATCGAGGTTGCCTACCGGGCGTTCTCGACCGACACGAGCTACGCAGCGAGCGCCGCGATCCTCGAGACCGTCAGCGCCAGTGTGACGCTGGAGGTGACTCCCCGTAGGACCAACTCTGAAGGGACGATCACACTCAGCGGCAGAGTGCTCGGCCCAATCCCCGCGCGAGGCGTACACGTCGAACTGCTAGTGCACTACCGCGGGCGGTGGGAGCCATTCCGCACTCCACAGACCGACTCACGAGGCTTCTTCGAAGCCGAATACAAGTTCGAAGGCGGCATCGGCAGGTTCCCATTCAGAGCGCGGGTGTTCAGTGGACAGACCGGCTTCCCCTTCGACAGCGGCAAGAGTCGGAAGGTGGATGTCACCACGCGCTGAACCCGATCGGAGAGCATCAGGGATGCTCTCGCGCTGGACGTGCATCGTCGCGGCGCTTCTCCCGCTGATGCTGCTGTTGCCGACGGTAGCAAGGGCCGAGACCGCCATCACCGCACAGGCCGTTGCCGACAACGGCGCGTTCCTACCCTACGCTCCACCACCGGCCCAGCTCGCCGGCATGTGTCTCGTCGATACGGGGGCGAATCTAAACCCCGACACGGAAGGCGTCGTGGTGGAACGAACGGCGCTTGACGGTGGCTCGGGCGGGGACGTGTCGCCTACGCTGCACGGGACCGTGCTCGCCATGATGGCCGGGGCGCCCGCAAATGGCTGGGGCATGGTCGGCACAGCTCCACACGCAATCCAAATCATCTCGGTGCGTATCCTCGAGCCCGGCCAGACGACATTCCCCTACAGCGCCTACGCATCGGGAATCACAGAATGCCTCGAACTGCGGCACAAATACAACATCCGCGTAATCAACCTCTCACTCGGCACATCGGAAGGCCGCACCGCGGAAGCCACTGAACTCGTAGGGAACGCTGTGGAACGCGCCACCAACTACGGCATCGCAGTAGTCGCGGCAGCGGGAAACGACGACGGAGGCCCCGTCGAATATCCCGCGGCCTACCCCGGCGTGTTGTCCGTCGGTGCAACGGACACGCAGGGCGGTGGCTTCTGCTCCTTCAGCAACCGCGGGGAAGGGCTGCGGCTTTTGGCGCCCGGCTGCGACCTAGACGGTGCCAACCCTATGACGGGTGAACCCGACTACAACTACTGGCAGGGCACGAGCGACTCTTCGGATATTGCCGCAACGGCCCTCGCGGCGCTCTACGCCTACCAGGCAAGCCTCTCGGTGGAAGCTGGCGAGAAGGACCTGACCGAAGCCGACAATGATGTCCTCAACATCGCGCAGACCTTCCGCAATGCGGGCCTCGGGGCCGTCGTTTCCGCGGGCGAAACGGCCGAGCCGAGCGCACAGACCGCCTCGACGGCGGGATCGTCTCCGCAGCCGGTGGCACCATTGACGGCGATGACGCTCACCCAGCCATTCGCCCGCCCGCAAGCACGCCTGAGACGAGTCAAGCACCGGCTCGTCCTCGCGCTGACTGGCCGCCCCACGGAAGCCGAAGCGCAGGTCCGCTACCTCGGCGACCGCGCGCACTCCCGCCGGATACGTATCTTGCGTACGCTGCACGGTTCCTTTACGCACCTGACGCTCCCGACCGTCGGCGTCACAGAGGTGTCGGTGCGCTATATCGACCCCTACGACATCGAACGGGCGAGCCCGTGGACGACGCTTCGCATTCCGGCCTCGTCAAGCACGGGTAGGAAGGCCCGGCGCGGACAATGAGAACGTGGGCCGTATCGATCGCCGTCCTGCTCGGCGTAATCGCGTGGGCGCCGGCAACCCCGGCGCTCGCAACGGGGGGCTATCAGGTCAGCGCGTGCAACTTCGCGCCGGAAGCAGCCAATAACTCGTGGACATGGGCTACGAACGATCCGGCCCAGCCCTCCCATTATGCCGAGCACCTCAACTGTCCGTATCGGCTGGGAGGCTCGGGCGGCAAGGCCGATCAGGAAGGCGGGCTCTCGACGACCGACGCG
>JBEKYV010000171.1:0-7245 GCA_049510515.1 Solirubrobacteraceae bacterium
CGCGCTTGCGCTCCAGCAGCGTGGCAATCGTCTCGTCGATCGTGTCGGCAGCCAGCAGGTAGGTGGCGTTGACCGCGTCCTGCTGGCCGATGCGGTGGCAGCGATCCTCCGCCTGGTCGTGCTTGGCGGGTGTCCAGTCGAGCTCCAAAAACGCAACGTTGGAGGAGCGCGTCAGCGTCAGCCCCTGGCCGGCCACGTCGATCGAGCAGACGATCAGCTGGTTGCCCTCGCCGTCGGGCTCCTGGAAGGCCGCCAGCGCGGCCTCGCGCGCGGTCGGGCTGTCCTGGCCGAGGATGTGCAGCGCATCGGGGAAGCGCTCGCGCACCGCGCGCTGGATCTCGCGGTGGTGGGCGAACACCACGAGGCGCTCGCCCGAGGAGAGGAAGTCGTGGATCCAGGCCAGTGCTCCGTGCAGCTTGCCGCGGGCGGCGAGCAGCTTCAGCGCGTTCAGCCTCACCAGGCGCTCGGCGCGCAGCGCCGCGGCGACCTTCGCGTCGAGCTCGCGCAGGTCGAGCGGCTGACTCTGCAGCCATGCCACGACGTCGCGCTCGGCGAGGCGGTACTCGGTTTCGTTGTCCAGCTCCACCGGCACCACGGCGCGAGTCTTGGCGGGCAGCTGCGGCAGCACCTCCGACTTCAGGCGGCGCACAAAGCAGCGCGCGCGCAGGTGCCAGTGCAGGCGCAGATGCGCGTCGGGCCCGCGGAAGCGCCGGCCGAACTTCGCGCCCGAGCCGAAGTCCTGCAGGCGCCCGAGGATCCGCAGCTGCGCGATCAGCTCCGGGGGGCGGTTCATCACCGGCGTGCCTGTGAGCGCCATCACCAGGCCATCGCTCGGCACCGCCGCCGCGAGCCGCTGCACGGCCTGGGTGCGCTTGGCGGCGGCGTTCTTGCAGTAGTGCGACTCGTCCAGCACCAGCGCACGGGGCTCCAGCGCGCGCAGCTCATCCAGGCGCGCCGCGCAGATGTCGTAGTTGACCACCGTGATCTCGCCCAGCGGCAAGGAGCTTTTGCCGGTGCCCATCAGCACGCGCACGCTGCGCCCCGGCAGCCAGCGCTCGATCTCGCGCAGCCAGTTGAGCTTGAGGCTGGCCGGGCACACGACGACCGCCGGGTAGGCGCCGTCGGCCTCGATCGCGGCGAGCGCCTCAATCGTCTTGCCCAGCCCCTGCTCGTCGGCGAGGAAGGCGCGGCGTTGAGCCAGCATGTAGGTGACGCCGGCGCGCTGGAAGGGCTTCAGCTCGCCCCCCAGCCCTTGGATCTCGATCGTCGCATCGGTTGCCGCCGAGAGCGCGACGAGGCCGGCCGCGCGGGCGTGCTCCTCGCGAACCTCCTGCAGCAGCTCGAGCGCCGCCGGATCCACCCACGTCCCGTGCTCGGCCAGGAAGGCGTCGAGCTCTGGCACACAGAAGGGGTCGGCGCGGATCGCCGGCAGCTTGGCGTGCTCGTGCGCTGCGAGGGGGCCACGGCGCGGCTTCACCGGCAGCGCTCCTCCCAAGCCCGCAAACGCCTCCAGCTGGGCGGGGTCGTGACCGGGGGCGAGCACAAACGTGGGGTCGTCGTCGATCGCCGAGCGCTCCAGCACCGCGGGCGGCGCCGGGCGCCCCTCGCGCAGCGCCGCCGCGCAGCGCCGCGCCGCCGAGCTGACCCAGCCGCGCAGCCGCCCATCCATCAGCCGCCACGACTCAAGCGTCAGCGGCACGCTGGCGCCACCCGGCACCGTGGTCGCGCTCTCACGCAGCGCGGCGGGCAGGCGGTTGGGGTCGCCGAGCAATACAAACACCGGCTCCTCGCCCGAGCCCCCCACCTCGATGTTGCCGCGCCACTCGGTGGCGCGCTCCAACCAGGCGCTCACGCGCGCGTCGACGCTCCCCGCCTCCAGCTGGTCGAGCAGCTCAGCGATCTGCAGCGCATCGTGCGCCACCGCCGCAAGCGCGTAGGTCCCCGCCGGGCCCTCGCCACCGCGCAGGCCCGCCCGCCCGGCGAGCACGCGCGCCAGCGGGGTGTGCACGGCGGCCAGCAGGATCCACTCGCGGCCGCGGCGGTCGCGGCACAGCGCGACCTCGTCAAGCGCGTCCAGGCGCGATGCCATCGCCTGCTCCCGCCGCCGCTCGTCCTCCGATCTTCCGCCCCCGCCGCCCTCCTCAGATCCGCGGCCACCCGACCAACTGCCCGCCATCTCGCGGCCTTGCGCGTCGACGCCGCCCTGCCCGCCGGCGCCCCGCGATCCCGCGTCCGCCTCCCGGCGGGCCCGCTCGCGCAGCGCCACCAGCGCCAGCCGCGCGTCCTCGCTGAGGCGCAGGCCAGGGAAGCGGGTGTTCAGCTCGCCCACCATCCGCACCGCAAGATCGTCGAGCGGGATCTGTGCGCGCCCGATCGGGGGGAGGTCGTAGGCGTCAGGGTGTTCCATCAGCGCCTCCAGCAGCTCCGTGTCGCCGTCGGTCGCAAAGCCCAACCACCAGCCCGCGTCGGGGCGCACCCGCTCGACCACGCACTCTCCCCGGCGGCGCTTGCGCCGGCGGCGCTCGATCGCCTGCGCGAGCGCCTCGCTCACCTCGGTGTGCGGCAGCTCGGCCAGCAATCGCGCGAGCGCCTCCGCGGGCTCGGGCTCCAGCGGCACGCACCACGCCCGTTCCTGCGGATCCCAGCGCCGGCCGGGGATCGCGCGCAGCAGCGTGCGCAGGCGCTCGTCGTAGGGGAAGCGCAGCACCGCTTCGCCCTGGTCGAGGGTGGCGTGAAAGGAGGGGGACATGAACCCTGCACGATAGGCCGCGGCGGGGATAGGACAGTCAGCCGGTGGCGAACGCGACGAATGCGCGGGCCGCAGGGGACAGCCTCCCGCCGCGGTGCACCAGCCCGATGCGCCGCACGATCCGCGGGCGCGCGGCACGCACCACCGCGCCGCGGCGCCCGGCCTCGTGCGCGAGGGGCGCGGGCAGCAGCGCCGCACCCGCGCCCGCCAGCACCAGCGGGACGATCGCCTCACGCGCGTCGGTTTGCACCGCGATCCGTGGCGTCACGCCCACTGCCTCCAGCGCCTGCTCCAGCAGCATCCGCGTGGAGGTCCCTTGTGGGCTCACCACCAGAGGGATGTCGCGCAGCGTCGCCGCCGCCAGTGCGCCCTCGCGCGGCAGGGCGGTGTCGGGCGGCAGCACCAACAGCAGCTCCTGCTTGCCCAGCTCGTGCGCCTGCAAGTCGTCGCGGGGCAGTGGCAGGCGCGCGAAGCCCAGCTCACAGGTGCCTTCGCGCACCATCGCGCCGACGCCCGCCGTGCTGGGCGGTTCCTGCACCCTCACCGCCACCCCCGGGTACGCGCGGCGGAAGCGGCCAATCAGCGCCGCCAGCGGATCCACCGCGAGCGTCGCCAGCGCCGCGATATCGAGCGTCCCCGCCAGCACCTCCACCACCTCGCTCACCGCGCCGCGCGCGGCGTCGATCGCGCTCAACACCTCACGCGCCGGGCCCACCAGCGCATGGCCGGCGGCCGACAGGCGCAAGCCGCGGCCCGCGCGGTGGAACAGCTCCACCCCCAGCTCCCCCTCCAGCGCGCGCAGGGTCTGCGAGAGCGAGGGCTGCGCCACGTGCAGCCGACTCGCCGCCCTCGTCACGCTCTCCTCCTCGACGACCGCGAGGAAGTAGCGCAGCCGTCTCTCATCCATCCGCCACCACAGGCGGGGGGACCCGCCGTCGTTTCTCATCCATGCGCCACCGCCGGGAAGCACCATGGGCTCCTCTGATTCATAGACATATCCTATCCCCCTATAAATAAAAATGTCTTTGACCTATGAGACAAGCGGCGCTTCAATGTCGTTATGGACGCGCTTCTGCACACACCCCTCTCGACCCGGCTGTGGCTGCTGCGCGAGCCCGCGCGCCCCGCGCGCATTCGTCGCAGCCCCCGTGCCCCCGCCTTCGCCGTTGGGACTGTGTGCGTCGGGGCCTTCATGGGCCAGCTCGACGCCTCGATCGTGACGCTCGCGCTGCCCCGCATCGGCGCCGGCCTCGGCGATGCCGCGGGCGCGGTGCGGTGGGTGTTGCTTGCCTACGTGCTGGTGCTCGCGCTCGCGCTCGTCCCCGTCGGTCTGCTCGCCGACCGCTTCGGGCGCAAGCTGCTCTACACCTATGGGTTCGCCGTGTTCACGCTCGGCTCGGTGCTCTGCGGTTTGGCGCCGGCGCTCGGCTGGCTGATTGCCGCGCGGGGGCTTCAGGGGTTGGGCGCCGCGATGCTGCAGGCCAACTCGGTCGCTTTGATCGTCGAGAGCCTGCCTCCGCGGATGCTGCCGCGCGGGCTCGGCGTGCAGGGCGCCGCGCAGGCCGTCGGCCTCGCGCTCGGCCCCGCGATCGGCGGGCTTCTGCTCGCGCTCGGCGGCTGGCAACTGATCTTCCTCGTCAACCTCCCCGCCGGTTTGCTCGGGATCGCGCTGGCGTGGGTGCTTTTGCCTCGCAGCCGCACCGCCGACGGGCAGCTTCGGGGGGCCGGGCAGGACGAGCCTCTCCACGTGGCTGGCGCCGGGGCACCGAATGGCGCCTCCGAAGAGCTTCGCCGCGGTGATCCCGGCGCGGCTCCACCTAGCGCCGCCCCGCGTGAGCGCTTCGACCGGCGCGCGCTCGCCGTGGGGCTTGGCGGGGCGATGGTCGCCTACGCCGTGATGTTCGGGACGCTCTATTCGGTCTCCTACCATCTCGCGGCGCTGCACCTGCCCACCGCGCTCGCCGGCCTGGAGCTCGCCATCCTGCCGGTTGCGCTCGGCATCTGCGCGCCGCTCGCCGGTCGCCTCGCCGAGCACGTCGATGCGCGTGTGCTCACGCTCGGCGGGCCGCTGTTTGCTGGGTTGGGCCTCGGCGTGCTGCTCATGGGCCACGGCGGCGGGGCCGGCCTGCCGGTTGGGCTCGCGCTGGTGGGTGCCGGCGTTGGAACGTTCATTCCGCTCAACAATGCCACCGTGATGGGCGCCGCGCCCCGTTCGCGGGTGGGCGTGCTCAGCGGGATCCTCAACGCCACCCGTTGCCTCGGCACTGCGCTCGGCGTGGCGCTCCCGGGGGTGCTGTAGGGCGTCCGCCATAGCTCCCAAGAGCAGGATGGTCGCAATGTCTCCAACTTTCTTTGTACACCCATTTGCCTCGAGAAACTGGGCCGATATAGGTGATCCAGCCTTTTCTGTCCCGCCAGCCAGGGCCATTCGGGGGAGCCAATCCACGATTGCCCTTGACATCGCGCTGGGAGTCGGTCAAAGTAGATGCAGTCTTTGCAATGGGTCTCCGATCGTAGGGTTTGGAGCGCCTTTGGGAGACAAGCCAAGCGCTCGCGAATGACAACTGGTGGATCAAGCGAACCAGCCGGTCGCCAACCAACCACCGGCACCCAACCAAACGTCATTTGTTCACTCGTGAGCCCCGTAGAGGAGTGGCGTGCTCGCTGGCGAGTTGCACGCCGATAACGGTTCATCTAATAACGATCCCGCTTGCGCGGGATAGAAAGCAGATCGATAATCATGTTACGAACCAAGCTGGTCCTACTGGGCCTGGCTGCCACGCTCGTCTTTAGCGCGGTGGCTTCCAGTTCGGCTTTTGCCGCTGCCGAAACAAGATACTTCGTCGAAAAAACCGAAGTCTCAGCAGCGAATGCACTCGAAGGCACGAGTGGTCTCGCCAAACTGGAAAGCACGATCGCCGGCACCAAAATAATCATCGAATGCCAAAAAGACGCTGCCACCGGCGAAATCGAAAAAGAAGGAAAGTCGAAAGGCGAAATAAAATTCACCGAATGCGGCGAATTGATGCAGAGAAATACGGCGCGTGAAAAGGAAAAAATCGCCAAATGTGCGGTTGAAAATATCACGTTCAAATTCATTGATTTACTGGTTCCCGGCCCGGGCGGCTCCGGGGAAGACGAATTCAAACCAGCTTCGGGCAGCACATTTGTCACGATCGTCGTTGGTGGCACCGGGTGTAACGCGACCTTCAAAGGCAGCTATGAAGTTGAAGGTACGCAGATATGCGCCAACCCCGAAGGAGAAGTTGAACTGGTGTTACACGACATCTGGTGCAGCTCGACTGGGAGCAAACTAAAACTACATAAAGAACTGGCGAGCTTTACCAGCTTAGAGTCCCTGCAGTTGACGTCACACAAAAAGTGGAGCTAGACCACACGTCATAGCGTAACCTAAGTCAGAGTAGTCGTAGGCTGGGGCCGGATCAGCCGGTCCCAGCCTAGCTTGACGTTGTATCGGCCCACAACCCAGCAGCCCGTTGGCGGGAAAGAAACACCGCTGGACATGGTCTTGCGTTAAATGTAAAATAGTTACGACAACTGACATGCTGGATGCCAGAGATGGGGGACCGACGCGATGATCGCTGTTCGTAGACTGACCTTGGTGATTCTCTGCGCGTCGGCCGGCGGACTGCTCTCGGCTGGCCCGGCACTGGCCGCGGCAACGTACGTGCACGTGTCAACGATTGGCTCCGGTGGCATGCTCCCTGAAGAACCTGACGGTTTGGCGATCGCACAGAGCAGCGGCGAAGTGTTCGTGGCCGACGGCGGGAGCGTGCAGCGGTTCGCTCCCACCAATCGCTCCGCTCCATCGGCCGGGTACGTGCTCGGCTCACCGCTGGCGGGATCGTTTCTGTTCGCCTACAGCATGGCGGTCGACAACTCATGTTATCTCCACAACCCGGCATTGACGGAACCGGCGTGCAAGGCATTCGATCCCTCCAACGGCGACGTGTATGTGGTGGAAGACGGCGCCGTGGTGGTCAAGTTCGACGCGGCGGGGTCGCCCGTCGAAGTCAACCCGCCCTCCAACACAACAAACCAGTTCGGCGCCGGCGCGACACCCGAAGCGTTGACGGAAGCCGGCGGGGTGGCAGTCGACCCGGCCAACGGCAATGTCTATGTCGCCGATGAACGAAGCGGGGTGGTGGACATCTTTACTCCGGCGGGTGAATTCGTGTCGCAGTTTGCGCCCGCAGCCAAGCCAAAAGGGCTCGCCTTCAACTCGACTGGCAGCGACCTGTACGTCGCAAATACGGGCGGGCGTGTCGAAGAGCTCGAAGCCTCGGGTGCCCCGGTGGAACAGACAGCGGGCCCGAACAAGGGGACGAACATCGTGGACAACACCGGCGCAGCGACCGCTCTCGCCGTCGACACCTCCAACAACGACGTATACGTCGATGACGAGACGAGCGTCGCGGTGTATGAAGCCTCCGGTGAACCGATCGGCTCGCTGGGGTTTCCGACCGGGACCTACT
>JBEKYV010000172.1:0-8794 GCA_049510515.1 Solirubrobacteraceae bacterium
CGGTGATCGCGCTGGTCTGCGGTCCCGAGGTGATGATGCACTTCAGCGTCGTGGCGCTGCGCGAACGCGGTGTCGCGCCCGAGCGCATCTACCTCTCGATGGAGCGCAACATGCGCTGCGCCGTCGGTCACTGCGGGCACTGCCAGCTCGGGCCGACGCTCGTCTGCCGCGACGGGCCGGTCTACCGCTGGAGCGAGCTCGAGCGCTGGCTGGCGATCCGGGAGCTGTGATGGCCGCGCCGCACAGGCAGACGCTCGCGGTGTGGAAGTTCGCCTCCTGCGACGGCTGCCAGCTGAGCCTGCTCGACTGCGAGGATGAGCTGCTGCTGCTCGCCGATCGCCTGGAGATCGCCTACTTCCTGGAGGCCAGCAGCGCGATTGTCGAGATGCCCACCCACCCCTACGACGTCTCGATCGTCGAGGGGTCGATCACCACGGCACATGATACCGAGCGCATCCAGGAGGTCCGCCGCCGCTCGCGGGCATTGATCACGATCGGGGCGTGCGCGACCGCCGGAGGCATCCAGGCGCTGCGTAACTTCGCCGACGTGGAGGACTTCAAGTCGATCGTGTACGCCTCGCCGGACTACATCTCGACGCTCGGCACATCCACGCCGATCAGCGCGCACGTTCCCGTCGACTTCGAGCTCAACGGGTGCCCGATCGACAAGCGCCAGCTGCTGGAGGTGATCGCCGCCCACCTCGCCGGGCGCCGTCCCCGCGTGCGCGCACACAGCGTGTGCGTGGAGTGCAAGCGTCGCGGCACCGTGTGCGTGATGGTCGCCCACGGGACGCCCTGCCTGGGTCCCGTCACCCACGCCGGCTGCGGCGCCATCTGCCCCGCCTATGACCGTGGCTGCTACGGCTGCTACGGGCCGGCGGAGTCGCCGAACACCGCTGCCCTGAGCGCTCGCATGGCGCAGCTCGGCTCCGACGAGGTGGACCTGGTGCGGGTGTACCGCACGTTCAACGCCGGAGCGCCGGCGTTCCGGGAGGCCGGCGAGGCGCACGAGGGAGGCCCCCCTCGATCAGCAGGGCGGGGCGCATGAGCGAGGGCGGAGGACCGGGAGGGCAGATGGGGGCGGGTAGGCAGACGCGGGTGATCCGCACCGACTATCTCGCCCGCGTCGAGGGCGAGGGGGCAATGTACGTGAGGCTCGACGGCCGCGAGGTGGCGGAGGTCAAGCTGCGCATCTACGAGCCGCCGCGCTTCTTCGAGGCGCTGCTGCGCGGGCGGGCCTTCACGGAGGCCCCGGACATAACTGCGCGGATCTGCGGCATCTGCCCCGTGGCCTATCAGATGAGCGCGGTGCGGGCGATGGAGGACGCCTGCGGGGTGCGCATCGACGACGGTCCGATCCGCGACCTGCGCCGCCTGATCTACTGCGGGGAGTGGATCGAGAGCCACAGCCTGCACGTGTACATGCTGCACGCCCCCGACTTCCTTGGCTACCCGGGCGCGGTGGAGATGGCCCGCGAGCACCGCGAGATCGTCGAGCAGGGACTGCAGATGAAGAAGGCGGGCAACGCCGTCATGGCGCTGGTCGGCGGGCGGGAGGTCCACCCGATCAACGTGCGCGTGGGCGGCTTCTACCGCGCCCCTGCAAGACCCGCTGGAGCGCGCTCGCGAGACGGCGCTCGCGACGGTCCGCTGGGCGACGGAGCTGCCGTTCCCCGAGGTGGAGCGCGAGGTCGAGCTGCTCGCGCTCGCCGACCCCGACCCCGACGCATATCCGATCGACCGTGGGCGGATCGTCTCCGACGGGGGGATCGACATCGCGCCGGCCGAGTTCGACGAACACGTGGTCGAGGAGCACGTCGAGCACTCGAACGCCCTGCACGCGCGCATCCGCGAGCGCGATGTCTACCTGACCGGCCCGCTCGCCCGCTACGCGCTCTCCTCACAAGCGCTCCGCCCCCTCGCCGGCGAGGCGGCGCGCGAGGCCGGTCTCGGGGGGGTGTGCCGCAATCCGTTTCGCAGCATCCTCGTGCGCGCGGTCGAGCTCGTGCAGGCGTGCGACGAAGCGCTCGCGCTGATCGAGTCCTACGAGCCTCCCGTCGCGCCCGCCGTCGAGGTCACGCCGCGACGCGCGGTCGGGCACGGCGCGACCGAGGCCCCCCGCGGCCTGCTCTACCACCGCTACGAGATCGACGAGGACGGCACGATCCTCGACGCCAGGATCGTGCCCCCCACCTCGCAGAACCAGCTCGCGATCGAGCAGGACCTGCGCGCGGTGCTCGAAGCCAACCTCGACCTGCCCGACGATCGGCTCGCGCTGCGCTGCGAGCAGACGATCCGCAACCACGACCCCTGCATCTCGTGCGCCACGCACTTCCTGCAGCTCACCATCGACCGTGGCTGAGACGGCGCGTGGGCTCAGACGGCGCGTGGGCGCGCGGCCCACGGGAGCGTCCCAGGCTAGCGCGCCACCGTCGCAGGCCGAGAGCCGTCCCTCCGTGGTTGTGATCGGTGTGGGGAACGCTCTCCGCCACGACGACGCGGCTGGTCTCGAGGTCACATGTCGCCTGCGCGCACGACTGCACGCCGGCGAGAACGCTGTGCGTACAGAGTTCGCCGTGCGCGAGCACGAGGGTGAGCCACTCGCTCTGATCGACCTGTGGGAGGGCGCCGGCGCGGTTGTGCTCGTGGACGCGATCCGCTCCGGGGCGGCCCCGGGCACGATCCATCGCGTCGAGGCGTCCCACGAGCCGATCCCCGCGCGGCTGCGCGGCTCCTCTTCCACGCACGCAGTCGGGGTGGGGGAGGCAATCGAGCTCGCCCGGGCGCTGGGCCGCCTGCCGGCACGCGTCGTCGTCTACGGCGTCGAGGGCCTGTACTTCGACGCCGGCAGCGGGCTCTCGGAGGAGGTGCAGGGGGCCATCGACTCGCTCACCGACGCCGTGCTCGGCGAGGCGTGCTCGCTGGCCAGCTGCTAGTCGCCGAGATGCGTGCTCCAGCGTTCCGCGATCCGGCCGAATCGCCAGATAGAAAGCGCGATCACCCACGTCGCGACGAACATCCCGACGATGATGAACCCGAGGAGGTTGATGTCGATCGTCTCGAACCAGCTCCAGAACGAGCCGCAGAGGTTGAGCTGTTCGGCGATGATCCCGCCGAGCTCGATCGTGCCGATCACCAGAGCGACTGCGACCGACAGACCGGTGATCGTGATGTTGTAGAAGACCTTTCGCACCGGCTTTGAGAACGCCCAGCCGTAGGTGTAGTTCATGAGCGATCCGTCGATCGAGTCCATCAGGCTCATTCCGGCGACGAACAGGACGGGGAGGCAGAGGATCGCGAACCACGGCAGCCCCGCGCCCGCGGCGCCACCGGCGAGCACGAGCAGCGCGACCTCGGTCGCGGTGTCGAAGCCGAGACCGAACAGAACGCCGATTGGGTACATCTGATGAGGCTTCGTGATCGACTTCGTCAGTCCGCCGAAGAAGCGGTTCATGAGCCCACGGCTGTTGAGCTGCTGCTCCAGGGCCTGCTCGTCGTAGGCGCCGCTCTTCATCTCGCGTAACACCCTGACGAGTCCGAACAGGATCAAGACGTTGAGCGCCGCGATAACGTAGAGGAAGGAGCCCGAGACGAGCGTCCCGATCCAGTTCGTCACCTGGTGCAATTCGGAGTTGTCGTGCTTGACCGGACCAGCCAAGGACTTGATGCCGATCGCGAGCAGCAGGGCGAGCGCAAAGACGATCGTGGAGTGCCCGAGGGAGAACCAGAAGCCCACGCTCAGCGGTCGTCTGCCCTCAGCCATCAGCTTGCGGGTCGTGTTGTCGATCGCCGAGATGTGATCGGCGTCGAACGCGTGCCGCAGCCCCAGCGTGTAGGCCGTCACGCCGATCCCGACCGTGAATCCCCCCGCCGTCCCGAGGTGGTAGCGATGCGGCGCCACCAGGGCGATCAGCGTCAGAAACCCCACCACGTGCAGGCCCGCGACGACCAGGACCATCATCAGCAGCGTCAGCCGCTGCCCGGAGTCCAGCGAAGCCCACAACGCGCGCGCGCCCGGCCGCTGCCCGACCTTCACCGCCGTTGCCTGCATCTCGCGTCTCCTTCTCCGCAGCGCCAGCCTCGTGGGCTGGCCTTAGGGCGAACGCTACCTGTCGCGAGGAGCCGTTACAGTCTCGTCGCGATCAGGCGCGCGGCGGCCACCGCCGCCTGGCCGTAGGCGATCGACCCGTCGTTCGGCGGTAGCGCTCGCGGTATCAGTACCCGCAGGCCCTCCTGCCCGAGGGCCTGGGCGGTGCGCGTCAGCAGCAGGCGATTCTGGAAGACCCCGCCGGACAGGACCGCCGTCCTCACGCCGCGCCGCCGCGCCAGCAGCGAGACGGCGGCCGCGGTCGCGTCGGCCAGGCCATTGTGGAAGCGGGCGCTGACGAGGGCCGGCGAGACCCCGGCCTCCACGTCGCGCATGACCGCCCGCACGGTCTCGCGCGCATCGAGCTCGACCAGCTCGGCCTCGACGACGGGGACCGGGTAGGCGCCGTGCTCGCACGCTGCCGCAGCGGCCTCGAGCTCCACCGCGGCGCGGCCCTCGTCGTGGACGGTCATGCGGATGCCGCACAGCGCCGCGACCGCGTCAAACAGGCGCCCGACGCTCGTCGTCATCGGCGAGACCATTGCGCTGCCAGCCAGCTCGGCGACCCGCTCCCAGCGCGCCTCCTCGATCCGAGCGGCGATGCTCGCCGGTGGCCGCGCCTGACCATCGAACGCGGCGAGCAGCCACGCGCACGCCATCCGCCAGGGCTCGCACACAGCCGCGTCGCCACCGGGAAGTCCCACCGGGTGCAGATGGCCGACCCGCTCGACCCGCTCGAGGTCGCCCGCGAGCAGCTCTCCGCCCCAGATCGTTCCGTCGGTACCGAAGCCCGCTCCGTCGTAGATCGCGCCGATCGCGGGCCCGCGCTCCCCGTGCTCGGCCAGGCACGCGGCGAAGTGGGCGTGGTGATGCTGGACACCCATCAGCGCCGCACCGTCGCGTTCCAACGCGTATCCGGTCGAGAGGTAGTCAGGGTGCAGATCGTGGATGAGCACCTCGGGCGCCACATCGAAGAGCTCTTCGAAGTGGGAGATGCCATCGCGGAACGAGCGCAGCGTCTCCCAGCTCTTCAGGTCGCCGATGTGAGGCCCGACCCACGCCCGCGACCCCCGCGTCAGGCAGAACGTGCTCTTCAGCTCCGCGCCGCACGCCAGCAGCGGCGGCGCCGGGAGCGGGAGGGCAATGCTCGCGGGCACATACCCGCGTGAGCGCCTAAGCATGAGCGGGTGGGTCGCGCCGGCGCCGAGCGAGCCCGCGCCCGTCGAGCCCGCGTCCAGCGAGCGCACGACCGAGTCATCCGCGCGCACCTCGATCGGGCGGTCGTGCACGAGCAGCGCGTCCGCGATCCCGTGCAGGCGTTCGAGCGCGTCGCCGTCGAGATACGCGATCGGCTCGTCGCGGGTGTTCCCGCTGGTCATCACGAGCGCCACGCCCGCGTCCGCGAGTCCCACGCCGACATCCGCGAGCAGCAGGTGGTGCAGGGGGGTCGAGGGCAGCATCACGCCGAGGTCCGGCGAGCGCGGCGCGACGGACTCCGCGACGCGCGCGCCGGGTCGGCGGCGCGCGATTACGATCGGCCGCTCGCGGCCCTGCAGCAGATCCTCCTCGGCGGCGCTCAGATGGACGAGCGTGCGCGCGGCGACCAGGTCGCCGACCATCAGCGCAAACGCCTTCTCCTCGCGGCGCTTTCGCCGTCGCAGCCGCGCGACCGCCCGCTCGTCGTCGGCGCGGCACGCAAGGTGGTAGCCACCGAGGCCCTTCACCGCGACGATCTGCCCAGCGAGGAGCGCCGCAGCGGCCACGCTCACCGCGTCGTGCGCCGGCAGCGTCCGGCCGGTGGGGTCGATCAGGCGCGCCCGCGGCCCGCACGCCGGGCACGCGTTCGGCTGTGCGTGAAAGCGCCGACTCGCCGGATCCTCATACTCAGCGTGGCAGGCCGCGCACATCTGGAAGGCCGCCATCGTGGTGAGCGCCCGGTCGTAAGGCACGCCGCAGACGATCGTGAAGCGGGGACCGCAGGCGGTGCAGTTGACGAACGGGTAGCGGTAGCGCCGGTCGCGCGGGTCGAACAGCTCGGCCAGGCAGTCGCCGCAGGGAGCAACGTCGCTCGACACGAGCGCGGCGGGCGCACCCGCCCGGTCGCTGTCGAGAATCGAAAAGCCGTCCTCGCCGGTCGGGCGCAGCGGCTCGGCGCGCACGCGCTCCACCACGGCCAGCGGCGGCGCCTCGTGCGCGAGGCGCTCCAGGAAGCGCTCCACCGCGTCCGGGGCGCCCTCCACCTCGAGCAGCACGCCGCGCTCGTCGTTGCGCACCCAGCCCGAGAGCGTGTGCTCGTCGGCGAGCCGGTGGGCGAAGGGACGGAAGCCCACGCCCTGCACCACGCCCTCCACGCGGGCGCGCACGCGCGTGCTCACGCGGCGTCCTCGACGAGCTCGCGCAGCACGTGCCAGGCGCTCGCCTGCGCCTCCTGGATGCGCGGGATGTGCTGCGAGCGCGTGACGAGCACGTGGTCGGCGAGGCCATCCGCAGCGATGCGCCCGCCGTCGTAACCGACCAGCGCGATCGTCGCCAGTCCGCGTCCGCGCGCCTCTGCGAGCGCGTCGATCACGTTCGCCGAACCGCCGCTGGTGGAGAGCGCGAGCAGCACGCCGCCCTCGCGGCCGTGGGCGATGACCTGGCGGCGGAAGACAGCCTCGACGCCGATGTCGTTGGCGATCGCCGTGAGGATCGCGGCGTCCTCCGTGAGGTCGATCGCGCGCCGCGCCGGCCACCCGCGAGGTGGCTCACGCAGATCGGCGACCGCGTCCATCGCGTCGGTCGCCGAGCCGCCGTTGCCGAGCGCAAGCACGGTGGCGCCCGCGTCGAGGCGCTCGCGCAGCATCGTGGCGGCCGCGATCAGCGTGTCGGCGCCCTCGCGGAGCGTCTGCGCGCGCAGGACCCCGATCTCGTGCGCCTTCTGCAGGATCGAGCCGCGCACGTCCTCGAGCACGCGCTCGGGGTCGCGCTCGCTCTCGGTGAGGAAGGGGTAGAGGAAGCTCGCCGCGCCGGGGTCGTGCACGGGCCCCGCATCGCGCCCGGCGAGCAGGCCGCGATGCTCGAAGAACACGTGCACGAGCTCCCACAGGAGGTGGTAAGCGGTCTCGGTCAGCTCCTGGCGCACCAGCGGATCAGCGAGCGGCGGTTCGAGCTCCCATTCGGCGCCGATCGCCTCGAAGGCCACGGTCAGGCAGCCGCGCCCGGCGGCCACGGCCAGCGCGGCAGCGGTCTCCCCGTCGCGGCCGAACGCGATCGCGACGTCCCGCGGGTCGGCCATCAGCGCCACGCGCTCGCGCAGCGCCCCCTCCTCGCCGGTGAGCGCGAGCGCCGGCAGCGCGCGCTTGCCGACGATCACCGGATGGACGAACTCCACCGCGACGTGGCGCGCGTCCGAGCGCGCCTGGGGCGTGCGTCCGATCGCGAGCAGCCGTCCTCCCCGTGAGAAGCGCTCGGCGACGCGGTGACAGAGGCGCGCGAGCGGCTCGGCCGCCACCGCGAAGAAGCGCTCGTTGGCGTCCGTGCGCAGCGCAAGCAGCTCCTCGACGCGGCCGGTCAGACGCTCGTGCCGCGCGGTGGTGGCGGCGTGGCCGCTGGTCGCGAAGGCCGGGCCGCTCACGAGCCCTGCGGCTCTCTGCGCGCCACGCCCGTGAGCCACGCCGCGAACGCGTCCACGCCCTCGCCGGTGCGAGCGCTCACCAGCATGTGCTCGACGCCGGGGTTGACGCGGTCGAGGTTCTCCAGGAAGCGCTCGAGCGAGTAATCGAGGTGCGGGAGCAAGTCGATCTTGTTGACCACCACCAGCTCGCACGTGCGGAACATGAGCGGGTACTTCAGCGGCTTGTCCTCGCCCTCGGTGACCGAGGAGATCATCGCGCGCGCGTCCTCGCCGACCCGGAACTCGGCTGGGCATACGAGGTTGCCGACGTTCTCGATCACGAGCAGGTCGATCTCATCGAGCGCCAGCTCGCTCATCGCCGAGCGGACCATGTTGGCGTCGAGATGGCACTCCCCGCCGAAGCCCGGATCGGTGTTCAGCTGGGTGACGGGCACGTGCAGGGCCGACAGTCGATCGGCGTCGAGCGAGCCCTGGACGTCGCCCTCGAGCACGCCCACGCGCACATCACCGAGGCCGTTGATCAGCACGCGCTCGAGCAGCGCCGTCTTGCCCGCGCCCGGCGCGCTCATCAGGTTCACCACGCGTACGCTCGCGCGGTCGAAGTCCGCGCGGTTGGCCCGCGCGATCGTCGCGTTCGCGTCGAGCACGTCCCTCGCCACCTTCACCTTGGTGCGGTGCATGGGGCCTCCTCCTCCACTTCGATCGAATCCACGGATAGCTGGTCGCCGTCCAGCACGGTTGTCTGCCCGCCGCCGCACACCGGGCACAGGAGCGAGGGCTCCTCCAGTTCCCACTCCTCGCCGCAGGCGCAGCGCATCCGCGCCGGGATCAGTCGCGGCTCGAGTACGGCCCCCTCGCAGACGGTGCCGCGCGCGAGGATCTCGAAGGAGTAGACGAGCGACTCGGGGACGACCTGCCGCAGGGCGCCGATCGTCACGCCGACCTGGACGACGCGACATGCGTTCGCGTAGCGTGTCGCCGTCTCCACGATCGCACGGCTGAGCGACAGCTCGTGCATCAGCAGATCCGTGGCAGCGGGTCGCCCGCGAGGAGATCCATCACCCGCCGCCCGCCGAAGGCGGTGTCGACGAGCA
>JBEKYV010000173.1:0-7203 GCA_049510515.1 Solirubrobacteraceae bacterium
AGGCACCGTGCGCGTTCGTTGCGCCAGTCCTCCATGTTGTCGAACGAGCCGACCCACTTGCGCCGGCCCTTGTAGCGGACATGCCCCGCCCATATCGGCTTGTGGCGGGTGCCCCGGTTAATCGGCATCGGCCGTCTCGCCTCCTTGCCCGTAGCGCTCGCGCAGCCACTCCTCGACTTCGGAGACGCGGTAGCGGTTCATGCTGCCCATGCGCAGGTAGGGCAGCCCGTGATGCTGCTGCTGCTCGATCCAGCGCCGCGTGACGAGCAGGTGATCGGCGAGCGTCTGCTTGGTCACCCACGGCTCGACCGTCGGTGCGAGGAGCCCGTCCATGTGCCCGGTCATGCGCCCGAAGCGAAAGCGCCGCCGCTCGCACGAGTGGCGGCGCCCTGCGCGGGGTGCCGGACGGTTAGCCGTCGCGGTCGTCGCTGCTCGACGTGTCCGACGCCCGTGGCGCATGGCTCACTTCGATCAGACCAGACCACGACGGCGATCTCAAGGTCCTGACAGGGAGTGCCCGGGGGCACTCCCGATCGACAGACCAGCGCCATCACGCTGCCTTCCGGCGGTGCGACGGCGCCGTGCGTACCGGCGTCCATCCGGGCTTGCGGAACACGAGCACGTCCTCGTGCGCGACGACCTGCGTGCGGTCGCCTTTGGCGCGGCGGCGCCGTGCGTGGAGCGTCTGCCAGAACGACGGGCGCATGACCAGTTCGCTGTCGTGGACGGTCGCGAGCAGGCCGATGACGCGCTGCCAGTAGAGCAGCCCGGCGTCCTGGCACAGCGCGACCGTCTCGCCGGAGAGGTTGCGCAGCGCGCCGCCGCCGGCAGAGCGCATGTCCTTCGTCACCGACACGAGGAACCCGCCTGGCTTGAGTACCGCCGCGCACGCCTCGTACACGTCGGCCATCGCCGTGCAGTACGCCGCGCCGCGTGCGTGCCCGAGGTTGCTCCGGTTCGGCCCGTAGTTGGTCGTGTCCTGCCGCCGCAGCGGCTCGGGACTGTTCACCGGGTTCACGTCGGCGACCTCACACGCATACGGCGGCGAGGTGAGGATCAGGTCGACGGTGCCGTGCGCGAGCCGAGCGTCAGCACCGTCGCGCACGCTGCCGCTCGGGCGCAGCAGCCGTTGAGCGTGGAGCGTCAGCAGCCGTGGAAGCTCGCGAGCATCGCCCACGAACACTTCCCCGCGCGAGCGTGTGCCGGGGTCTTTGTGTATGTGGTCGAGGTTCGCTTGAGCGAGCGCCGCCCATCGCGGCTCAAGCTCCACGCCGACAGCGCGGCGCCCGAGATCGACAGCCTCGACGATCGTCGTGCCGATCCCGCACATGGGATCGACCACGAGATCGCCACGCTCGGAGTACGTCTCGATCACCCGACGCGTGAGCGCCGGGAGCATCTTCGCTGGGTGCCGGTGTGAGGCCGGCACGTAGCGACCGTGCCGCTGCCACTGGCTCGTCTGCTGCGCACACGGCCAAATCGCAAGCGGAAGGTCTGCGGTCTTTCGTTCTTTTTCTGGCAAGCATGTAGGCGTCGGTTGGAGGCCCTTGCAACGAACAAAGGTGCCTGGACGGACTCCTGCGGTACACGTCTGGGTGAGGATTCCGACCGGTGATGAACTCCGCGAGACGGTGGCTATGCTCGACCGGGTGAGCGTTGCGGACGAGATATTCCCCAGCGAGCGTCATCCCGACTTTGTGCAGACCGAGTGGGCGGAGGGATGGGGCTACGCGTCGATCGGCGTTGAGGAGGCGGTGCGCTTCCTTACAGAACATCGAGCGGAGCTGGGCGCTTCGATAGATCAGGTCGGGATCGTCGTGTTCTTCCTCCAGCGCCATCGGGTCGAGCTGGCGCTTAAGGAGCTGCTCGACACGCGCAAAGTCGATCTGCGCGAGATCAAGTCGCCGCACTCACTTTCTGCGCTGTGGCACCTTTGCGCTGAAACGCTCGGCCGGGACTCCGACGAGTGGGTGTTTATCGACGGTGCGGGAGGGGAGCTTGTCGCTCTCCTCGATGAACAGGACCGGTCCTCGCACACGTATCGCTATCCCGTGGACCGAGACGGCAACCGTCATCAGCGTCCGCCGTTCATTGATCTCTCGGCGCTCGACAAGCACGTCAGCAATCTTGTCTGGGCGATTCGGGGCTTCCTCGACTATGCGGCCGAAGCCGATCAGGCGCAGGCGTACCACGCGGGAGCCGGCAGCTAGTCAATCTCCTCGATGAACTGCTGACGGATCGCGTCAAAGATCGGGTCCGACTCCGCTGGCGTGAACGGCGGCGAGCGAGCCAAGCAGATGAAGTCGAAGGGTTGCTCCGTGTGGAACTGCTCCCATTGAAGTGACTGGAATGGGATGGCGGGCTCGCGGTGGGCGATTGTCAGGTTCTGTGGAGTCAGCAGGTTTTCGCGTAGTTCCTGCTGGCTGCGAATCCCGACGAGCTGGAGGTTCTGGGCAGCAGGATCGAACCCCTGCCGGTAGTAGAGCAGCACGTCATCTCCCCCGCTGCTGCCGTTGTGAATGTAGGCGAGGTCTGAGAGCCAGCGGCAGGCAGTGGCAAACGCGAGGTAGTTTCCGTCCTCCAATCCGCCTTCGCCTTCTTTGGGAAAGCGGCGCTGCTCGGGCTCCTCGAACAGCAGGGAAGTCATCAGGTAGCTGTAGCCCGAGTCTCCGAGGCCGAGGTCCGCGTGTGCGTCAACGTGCGTGACGTGAAACGGCGGGGTGAGCTGACCGGCGTCGATCGCGTCGCGCCAGCGCCCGAACAGTTCCCCGTGATGCTCGACAACGATGCCGGGCAGCGTGCCCGCGAGCCGGCATCTCTCCCGCAGGAACGAAAGCACCTGCGCGAGCGGCCACGGCCGATAGTCGGCCGCGTCGAGCCGATCATCTTGCCGACCACGCCACGTCGCAGCTCCGTCGAGGAAGAAGTCCAAATCCAAGTCGAGCACGCGCCTGGCGTTCACGGGTCAACCAGCATCCATCATTCGGCGGCCTTTTTCGTCTGATCCACGACTGCCATCAGCACCGCAGCGACGGCCTCGGTGAGGCTGGTTGCAAGGTACGCGCCGGGTGTCACCTCTTTGGCCGACCGTAGATCGCCGATCGTGCGTTTCTCCCCCGCGACCACGGTGGCGTATCCGGCTGCGGCGGCGAGATTGTGAATGTCGGCGAGGTCGCCGGGCTTCCACGGGGCACCGTTGCGCAGGCGCGTGTAGGTCAAGCGCCAGAGGCGGCCGAGATAGGGCATCTGCGCGATCTCGTCAGTGGCCCGTGGCAGCCATTTCGTAAGCGAGTCACCGCCGAATACCTTAGGCCCAAGCCCCGGCCCGGAGCGGAGGATGCCCTGTTCGCCATAGTCCGCGAGCAGTCGCCCGAGTGCTACGCGACGAACAAAATCCGGTGAGGCTTTGTCGTCCGCCAGCATCTTGACCACCTCGTCCTGCGCGGCGACCCATCGTTGAACGATGGCGGCGCTACCTTCATCCGGGATCGGAGACTCGATCACAGCGTCGTAAGTTCCCGACGCGGCGATTACCTGCGACATGACACTGCCCAACGGCTCGGGATATTTGGACTCCGGTGGCGGGAAGTCCTGTAGGAAAACCGCGTTGGGTTGAAGTGTGAAGATGCTCGCTGGTGACGGCGCTGCGCTGCCTGTGAGAGCGGAGGAAAGTTCGCGAATCCCGATCATGCCGGGATGGCGCATTTGCCAGCCGCGGGCCAGTTCAAGCAGAGTGCTCGCCAGCGGCACACGATTCGGCCCAAGGTGTCGCCCCGTCTCAAGGAAGTGACTGGAGGACAACGGCAGAACAATGTGCTTCTGCTCGACGAGCTGCGCGAGCGCCGCAGCGGCAGCGGCGTCCTGCTCACTGATTTTTCGATGGCCGTGACGCGCCGCCGCGAGAGTTGACCACAGGTTCTGGTCGAGGTAGACGACGAATCGTCCGGCCAGCAGCGCGGCATCGTCGTAGCCGGGGATCGCAAGCTCGACGGGTGCTGTCCCCCCGTTCGGCAGCCGCAGGAGAAGCTGTCCCGCCGCGAAGTCGAGGCGGAAGTGTCGGATGCTGCTCACTTCGGCGAAAGCGAGCGGAGGAACCACGTCGCGTCGTGTCGTGCCGTCGCTCAACTCGACTGCCAAGGAGGAGTCGTCTAGATCGAACTCGAAGCTCCGAATCGCCGTCATCGTCCGAGCGTAGCCTCCGGTAGCGACGAATCGAGGACGACCGCGAGCGCTGATCGCGCTGCGTGCGGGCTCCACGTCGCGACAGTGATCGGCGCCCCAGTGCCGGCAACGGCCGCGACCGCGACCTGGGCGCGTGCCGAGTTGGGCACGGCGAGGACGACGATTGGCCGGTGGCGGGCGAGCGTGCTTCGGGGTATGGCCTTGGCGTAGCGGGTGGCCTTGTCGCGTAGCTGGGCGGCGGGCTCGATCGCGCGGTCAAGCTCAAGCAGTAGGTGGAGCGGTGCTCGGTCGGGGAGTGTGAGGACGCCGTACCCGTCGGGCCATACGAGCCCGTCGAAGAGGCCGTGGATCGTGCGCTCGCCGTACCACTCGGCGAACGCCCCGCCGCTGGCGGCGGCTTCCTGGGCGAGCTGCGCGAAGAACTCGTTGATCGCGATGTGATGGTGGAGCTTGGGGGAGTCGGCGAGCGCGAGCGCGGTCGCGTGGCGCCACTTCAGTTCCCGGCGTGCGATGCCGTACTGCGCGGCGACGACGTGCGCGCCGGCCTCGTCGAGAATCCAGTGGTAGGGGGAGCTTCCGGTGCCGTGCGGCGCTGGTGGCCGGAAGCGGTCGAGGACGCGTAGGCGGTGCGCGTTTCGAGTCGTGCGCGTGCGGTTCGGATGCCGTCGAAGTGCAGGCGCTGTAGCTGGCTGGTGGTTAGGGCGTGGTGCTCGTAGCAGTCGAGCGCTATCTGCCGGTCGCGGTCGGTGAGTCGTGAGCCGAGCCCGACGACGTGCGTGAGCGCGACTCGTGTTGGACGAGCGCGAGTTTTCATCTGACAACGTGCCGTTATCCAAGCGATCGGCTTCGCGCACACTCGCTCGGTCGCGCAGGCAGCAGCCCAGGACGGCGCCGAGACAGCGGCGAGCGAAGGCCCGGCGGCCGGCATGGCGCGCGCGAAGGCCGTCCTGCGTCCAGCCGGCGGCGCCGGCAAAGGACTTCACCCGTCTGTGAGCACGACCGCGAACGTGGTGACGGTGCAGGTCAGTGGCACGGCTCCCCGCGTTCTGCCCGGTGTGAATCTCGTGCTGCCGACGATCGTCGCGCACGCGAGCACACCGCTTGAGCGCTACCCCCAGGACGAACAATGAGCAGAGCACTACTACACAGACTCGGCGACGATCGCGGCGAAGCGGCTCCGATCAGCCTCCTGCTGATCCTCGGTGGGCTGATCCTTTCGCTGATGTTCCTGATCGCGCTCGGCGCGCGCATCGAGCCTTGCTCACGTCGATGCGCAGCAGGCCGCCCGCGACGCTGTACGCGCGGCCGTGGAGGCACCCGACGCAGCCGCCGCCAACGCAGCGTTCGCGCGCGAACAGGCCGGCACGAGCGCCCGCATGGTGGGAAGCCTCACGGGCACGTTCGCGCCGGGCGAAGTGATGAACGCGAAGGTCACAGTCGCGGTCCCGATCGGTTCGCTGCCGTTCCTCGGGCACATCGGCACGGTCGTCGTGCATGGGCAAGCAGCAGCCCCAGTTGACCGGTATCGCAGCGTCCTACCAGCGGGTGCGCCGTGACCGCGCGAACCTGCCGCACACGCTTGGCGAGCGAGCGCGGCTCGATCGCGATCAGCGGCTTGCTGCTCGCCGTCGTGCTCGCCACGCTCCTCGGTGTCGTCGTGGACCTCGGGCAAGCGTTCCTCGCCCGCCGCGAGCTTGCCTCGATCGCCCGACGACGCGGCCCTGGCAGGCAGTCAAGACATCGACATTCCCGCGCTTCACGAAGGCCGCCTAGAACTCAACCCCACTCAGGCACGCACCGACGCGCTGCACACCATCGGCGGGTACTCAAAAACCAGGGGCGAAGTCAGCACGACAGGCGACCGTGTGAACGTCACCGTCACCCGCCGCGTGCAGACGATCCTGCTCGGCCTCGTCGGTCTGCACACATTCACGATCTCCGCGCACGCGAGCGCCGCGCCGCGAGCACCATGAAGCCCAGGACGCTGATCGCCGCGACCGTCATCGGCGCGCTCGCGTTCCTCGCGCTCGGAGTCTCGCTCACGACCACCGAAGTCGAGCGGCTCATCCTCGCGCTGGCCTGGCTGCTCGCGCTGGTGCTTGCCGGCATTGTGCTCGTGCAGGCGCTCCACGCGCTGATCCGCCGTCAGCCCAGCAGCCCGCGAACGCTCGCCCGGGTGCTGCCGCCCTCGCCGACGACGCCGCCGCGTCGGGCTCGCAACGCCGCGAGCGCCCGCTACGTCCTCACCGTCGCCGCGCCCGCCGCTATGCGTATGGCTGCGCCCGAGCGGTCAGAGCCGGCTCCCCAGGTCGAGCAGCCGGGGGAGCGCGAGCAGCCCGGAGTCTCGATCGCGGTGCTCGGCCCGCTCACCGTCGATGGGCTCGCGCACAAGATCAAGCGCGCGGCGACCTACGAGCTGCTTGCCTACCTCGCGTTCCATTCCCAAGGCGCGAGCCGCGACGAGCTGACCGAGGCCATCTGGCCGGGGCAGGACCCCAAGCGCACACGTCCCAGGCTGTGGCAGTCCGTGAGCGAGGCCAAGCGCGCCCTCGGCGAGGCCTGGCTTCACCACGGCGAGCGCTACCAGCTCGACCGCGCACAGGTACACGTCGACCTCGATGAGCTGGACCGCCTACTGACCACCGCGAACGAGCCCGCCGCGCTGGAAAAGGCGCTCGTCCTCTGGCGCGGCGAACCGCTGGAGGGCAGCGACTACCTCTGGGCCGAAGGGGAGCGACGCAACCTGCACGCCACGCTCGTCGATCTCCTTGAGCGCGTAGGCCGCGCACGGCTCGACCACGGCGACGCGCGCGCCGCGCTGCAAATGGCCGAGCAGGCCATCGGCCTAGAGGAACTGCACGAGCCAAGCTGGCGGCTGGCGCTCCAAGCAGAAAACGCCCTCGGCCTGCGCGAGTCGATCACCCGCCGCTACGACGAACTCACCCGCTCGCTTGACGAGCAGCTAGGCCTTGAGCCGGCCCGCGAGACTCGTCTCGTCTACCGGCAGTTGCTCGGGCAGAC
>JBEKYV010000174.1:0-7180 GCA_049510515.1 Solirubrobacteraceae bacterium
GGGCCTTGAGATCGGCTATGCGCTGGAGCGGGTGTGATTCTTTTCGGCCCCCAACCCTTCACTTTGTGAAGTGGTAGGGGCTGAAATAAACAACATCCCCCCTCCCCCTCTTCACGCGGCACCCGGCAACTCGCCTGGCGCCCCAAACGGGGGCAGGCATGCAGGCAGCACGACCGAGCCGTCCTCACGCTGGCCGTTCTCCAGCAGCGCGATAATCGTGCGCCCGACGGCGACCGCCGTGCCGTTGAGCGTGTGGAGCGTCTCTGTGCGCTGGCCTAAAGGGGGAAGCTCCCCTGAGGCGAGTGTCTCCCGGCTTCGGTCGCGGCGCACGCGGATGTTGAGGCGCCGTGCCTGGTAGTCGGTCGTGTTGGAACACGACGTCAGCTCGCGGTAGCGGCCCTGGGAGGGCAGCCACGCCTCGCAGTCGTACTTCTTGGCGGCGGGGGAGCCGAGGTCGTTCACGGCGATGTTGACCACCCGGTAGGGCAACCCCAACTCGCCGAGGATCTCCTCCTCAATCGCGAGGATCCGCTCGTGCTCGGCACCCGAGGCGGAGGGCTCAACGAAGCTGAACATCTCGACCTTGTCGAACTGGTGCACGCGGAAGATCCCGCGCGTGTCTTTGCCGGCCGCCCCCGCCTCCCGGCGAAAGCAGGGAGAGAAGCCGGCGTAGCGCAGCGGCAGGCGCTCGGCGTCGAGGATCTCCTCGTCGTGCAACGATGCCAGCGCCACCTCCGAGGTGCCCACCAGGAACAGCTCGTCCGCCGGGAGGCTGTAGATCTGCTGCTCGGTGTCGGGCAGGAAGCCCGTCCCGTACAGCGCCCGCTCGCGCACCAGCACCGGCGGGATCACCGGCTCGAAGCCGTGCGCGCGCAGCTTCTCCAGCACCCACCTCACCAGCGCCAGCTCCAGCATCACGAGGTCGCCTTTGAGGTAGGCAAAGCGCGCACCCGACAGCTTGGCGGCGTGGTCCATGTCGATCAGCTCCCCCGCCAGCTCCAGGTGGTCGCGCGGGGGGAATTGCGGGCCGCCCACCCCCAGCCCGCCAAGACTGTCCTGCCCCACGATCCGCACCAGCTCATCCTCCGGCCCGGGGGCCGCGGTCGGGTCGGGGAGGTTGGGCAGCGGCAGCAGCGCCGCGTCGAGCTCCGCCTCCACGGCGGCAAGCCCCTGCGCCAGCTCCTTCTCGCGTACGCTCAACTCGCGCTGCTCGGCGATCGCCGCCTCCGCGTCCTCCCCGGCGCGCTTGGCTTGGGCGATCGCGTCGGCGGCGGCGTTGCGGCGCGCACGCAGCTCCTCCAGCTGGGGGATCAACGCACGGCGGCGCTCGTCAAGCTCGATCACGCGGTCGAGGCCAGCCGCCGCGCTCTCCTCGCCCGCCCCGCGCCGCGCGAGCGCCGCCCGCACCTTCTCGGGCTGCTGGCGGATCAGCTTGATGTCGAGCACGCGACCAAGCCTCCGGGCCAGGGCCCTATTTGCCGGTGGTCGTCGAGCGTTCGGAGGAGCCCGGGATCGCCGTGTTTTCGATCGATGGCGTCTTCGGCGCCTGCAACCCGGAGTACTTGGCGAGGAACGACGCCACCTGTTCGGCCTGCACCCCGAGGACAATATTCTGCGGCATGATCGCACCGGAGAAGCCACCGTTGCGGATCGCGTAGAGGACCTGGTTGTATTCCTCTTTACGGAAGTCGAAGTTGGGGCCGTTGGTGCGCACCCGATCCTTGATGCTCGTGGCCGAGCCCTCGGCGCCCACCACGGAGAGCGTGTGGCAGCCCGAGCAGCGCTGCAAAAACAGCGCCGCCCCCTTGTAATTGGGGTTGGATCTGGAGATCTGGATGCCCTGCGTGCCGCACGCGCTGACGGCGACAGCCGCGACGGCGGCCGTCGCAAGCGTGGCGGCGAGCTTCAGTGGGGCGCTCGTGCGGGACTTCGATGGGGCGCTCATGCGACGCGGAATATATAGGCTCGGCTGATGCGACCCCGTTCCCTCGTGGCGGCGCTGCTCGCGACGTTCCTGCTGGCAGGGTGCGGGGCGGGGAAGACTGCCCACGTGGCGGGTCACAGCCTGGCCCTCTCGCTCGAGGAGTACCGCATCCTGCCGCAGACGGTGAGCGTACCGGCAGGCCCGCTGCGTATCGTGGCGTGCAACCGCGGCGTCCTCACGCACAACGTCGCGTTGCAGCGGGGCACCCTCGACTCCGACGAACGCACCACGCTCACCGGCATCCCCACGCTGCTGCCCGGGAAGTGCGGCTCGGTGCTGAGCACCCCGCTCGCCCCCGGCCGCTATCTGCTCGTCAGCACCGTCGGCAACCAGGCAGTGCTTGGGATGACCTCCACGCTGGTTGTGCGGTGAGCAGCCATCCTCATATCCCATGCGCCGTTTCCGCCGCACGCAGCAGCAGGAACACGACCACCAGGGCGGAGAGGGCCATGATGCCCTGCTCGCGGCGGACGATCGACGCGACGACGGCCTGCTGCTCGGACTCGGGGAGCCGGCCGACCTCCTGGGCGTTCTCCAGGCCCCGCTGGTCGAGGATCGTCTGCGCCGAGGCGATCCGCAGCTGCTCGGCGACGAAGGCGACCGCCAGCGGCAGCAGCGCGTATAGGTAGAAGAGGCGTTCGCTCGAGGTGTGGCCGGCGGCGGCGAGCACGCCCACGGCCAGGGCGAACACGACGGCGGCGCCTTGGCCGATGCGCAGCAGCACCCAGAAGAGGCGGCTTGGGTGCCAGCGGTACCAGCTCCAGCCGCCCACCACCATCGGGATCGCGTTGATCGCGGCCGCCACCAGCGCGCCCCCTGCGACGGCGCTGTTCATGGCCCCGATCTCGCACCAATCGTCACTATGTAACACCCTTGCACAAGCATCGGCGTGCGGTGGTATAACAGCCGCGGTGCTGCGCTCCTACCTTCCCGCGCTCGTGTTCCTGATCCTCGGCGGCGCCGTGGGGGGAGCCTTCACGCTACTCAATGGCGTGCTGGGGCCGCGCCGGTCGATCAAACAGAAGCAAGACCCTTACGAGTGCGGCCTGCCGTCGGAGGTCAAACAGGGGCTGCGCTTCGGGATCAGCTTCTACCTGATCGCGATGCTGTTCATCCTGTTTGACATCGAGGTGATCTTCCTCTACCCGATCGCGGTGGAGCTGCGCGCGTTCGGCAGCTATGCGCTGAGCGAGACCGCCGTGTTCATCGTGCTTCTGGTGGTCGCCTTCGTGTACGTGTGGCGGAGGGGGGCGTTGGAGTGGAGGTGAGGCGCACCCCGCTCGACGGCCCCGGCGCCCCGGTCGATCCCGGCCGCCTGCAGGTCAATCGCCTCAACGCGCCGCAGCTGCTGCGCGGCGGCGAGATGGACGGCCTCAACCTCCCCGCCCACCTGGAGGGCGCGGAGCTCGAACGCCATGTCGAAGAGCGGGTGCTGACGACCACGCTCGACCGCGCCGTCGCGTGGGCGCGCTCCAACTCCTTCTTCCCGCTGGGGTTCGGGTTGGCGTGCTGCGCGATGGAGCAGTTCCACACCGCCGGCCCGCGCATGGACATCGCGCGCTTCGGCTTCGAGGCGTTCCGCGCCTCCCCTCGCCAGGCCGACCTGATCATTCTCGCGGGGCGCGTGTCGATCAAGATGGCGCCGATCATCCGGCGTTTGTACGACCAGATGCTGGAGCCCAAGTGGGCGATCTCGATGGGCGCCTGCTGCAGCTCGATGGGCGTGTTCAACAACTACGCTCTGGTGCCCGCGGACAAGTTCCTGCCGATCGACGTGCACGTCCCCGGCTGCCCACCGCGCCCGGAGGCGCTGATGCACGGCATCCTCAAGCTACGCAAGCTGGTGCAGGACGACCCCGACGCCGGCTGGCGCGAGCGCTACGACGCGGTTGGTACGGAGGAGATCGTGAAGGGTGCCTGACGCCACCGGCCTGGAGCTCCTCGCACGCGGGCTGCGGGAGGAGCTCGGCGACGAGGCGGTGCTCGACACGGTCTTCTTTCGCGAACGCGCAACGGTCGAGGTCGACCCGGCTCGTGTGCGGGATGTGCTTGCTCATCTGCGCGGTCAGGGCTACGCGTTCATGGCCAGCCTGCACGGCGTCGACTACTACCCGCACGAGCCGCGCCTCGGCGTCCACTACGAGTTGCTCGACATGGGCCGCGTCGATCGCCTCACGGTGCTGCTGCGCGTGTCCACCGACGTGCCGCAGGTGGACTCGGTCACGGAGGAATGGCCGACCGCCGACCACCAGGAGCGCGAGGTGTACGACATGTTCGGGGTCGTCTTCGAGGGGCACCCCGACCTGCGCCGGATCCTGATGCCCGAGGACTACGAGGGCCACCCCCAACGGCGCGACTTCCCCACCGGGGGCGAGCCGGTGCGGTTTACCTACAACGACAACCCCACTTTGGGGGCGCCGCGATGAACGGCAGGGGCTCGGCACAGCGTTGCGGCAAGGGGATTGAGGCACCAAGGTGAGCACCCTCTCCGACTACCGCCGCCGGGAGCAGAGCATCTCCCTCGACCAGTCTGGCGTAGGCGGCGCCGCTGGCGTGAGCGCCGACGCGATCGCCACCAGCGACGACGCCACGCACGAGCTGCTGACGCTCAACTTCGGCCCCCACCACCCCGCCACGCACGGCGTGCTGCGGCTGCTGGTCACGCTCCAGGGCGAGGTCGCGCGCGACCTCAAACCGATCATCGGGTATGTGCACACGGGGATCGAAAAGACCGCCGAGACCAAGGCCTACTGGAAGGTGATCCCGGTCATCGAGCGGATGGACTACCTCTCCTACTACTTCAACGCGATGGCCTACATCGGCGCCGTGGAGCGGCTTTTGGAGGTGGAGGTGCCCAAGCGCGCGCAGTACCTGCGCGTGATCCACCTCGAGCTCAACCGCATCGCCTCCCACCTGATCTGGCTGGGCACCAGCGTGCTCGACCTCGGTGCGACCTCGATCTTCCTCTACTGCCTGCGCGAGCGCGAGCTGATCCTCGACCTGTTCGAGATGTCCTCCGGCGCGCGCATGCACACGCGCTACTTCCAGGTGGGGGGCGTGATCGAGGACATCCCCCGCGGCTTCGAGGCGAAGGTGCGCGAGTTCCTGAAGATCATGCCCAAGCGCGCCGACGAGTACGGCGCGATCCTCAACGCCAACGAGATCGTGCTGCAACGGCTGCGCGGGGTGTGCCCGCTGGACGCCGACACGCTGCTGGGGCTCGGCGTCACCGGCCCGCTGCTGCGGGCAGCCGGCAACCCGTGGGACCTGCGCAAGGCCGACCCCTACTCCTCCTACGAGGATTTCTCCTTCAAGATTCCCGTCGGCACGATCGGCGACAACTACGACCGCTTCGCCGTGCGCATGGAGGAGATCTACCAGTCGGTGCACATAATCGAACAGGCGCTCAACGGCCTGCCCGAGGGGCCGCACATCACCGAGGACCGCAAGGTCGCGCTGCCGCCGCGGCACGAGCTGGCGACCTCGATGGAGGCGCTGATCCACCACTTCAAGCTCGTCACCGAGGGCTTCCGCGTGCCGCCCGGGGAGATCTACAACCCGATCGAGTCCCCCCGGGGTGAGTTGGGCTGCTACGTGCGCTCCGACGGCTCCTCCAAGCCCGCGCGGGTGCACATGCGCGACCCCTCGTTCGTCAACCTGCAGGCGCTTTCGCACATGACGCGCGACGCCTACATCGCCGATTTGATCGCGACCACGGCGATGCTCGACCCGATTCTCGGGGGGATCGATCGATGAGTGCAATCGGCGCATGCGCCGATTGTCCGGGGGGCGCATGCGCCCCCCGGCGGGTGGGTGCATGCACCCACCCGAACGACAGGAGGAAGGCATGAGCACAGTCCCCCGCTTTGCCCACGGCTCGCGCGTGCCCGGGTGGGACATGGCCGCCGACCTCGACAAGGATCCCGCGACGGTTCCCGATCCCGCGACGACCTCGGTGCCAGAGGAGTTGCGCGCGGACATCGAGGGACACATGGCCCTCTACCCCGACCCTCGCTCTGCGATCCTGCCCGCGCTGGAGGCCGCGCAGCGGGTGCATGGCTGGTGCTCGCCCGAGGCGATCGACCAGGTCGCGTGCGTGATGCGGCTCACCCCCGCCGAGCTGGTCGCCGTCGCAACCTTCTACGACATGCTCGAGACCACTCCCGTCGGGCGCCACTCCGTGTATGTGTGCACCAACATCTCCTGCTCGTTGTGCGGAGCCGACGAGCTGTACGAGGCGATGCGGGTTGCGGCGGGCGACGACCCCGAATTCAACGTGCGCTCGTTCGAGTGCCTCGGCGCCTGCGACATCGCGCCGATGGCCTCGGTGGACGGCGCCTATGTGGGGCCGCTCGCGCTCTCCGACGTGCCGCAGCTGCTCGAGGACATCCGCGCTGGCCGCGAGGTGCTGCCGGAGAAGCAGCTTGCGAGGCGAGCCTGCGCCGACCCAGGGGCGGGCTCGTGAATACCCTGTCGCGCTCGTCGCGGTGCATGGAGGCACCGCGCCCCACCCGCTGTTTTGCAAGTCGCGCGCGCGGATGCGCCCCAACCCCCCCGACCGTATGACCGACCGACTCCTCTTCGACCATATCGACGAGCCCGGGCTCAACACCCTGGAGGTCTACCAGCGCCGTGGCGGGTATGAGGCGCTGCGCAAGGCGCTTTCGATGCCGCCCGAGGCGGTGCTGCACGAGCTCGAAGCCTCTTGCCTGCGCGGGCGCGGCGGGGCCGGATTTCAGATGGGCAAGAAGGTCTCGTTCCTGCCCAAGGGCGGGATGGACAAGTACCTCGTGTGCAACGCCGACGAGTCCGAGCCGGGGACGTTCAAGGACCGTGAGCTGATGCAGAAGACCCCGCACATGCTGATAGAGGGGATCATGATCGCCGCGTTCGCCGGCGAGATCGACCGCACCTTCATCTACATCCGCGGCGAGTATCAGCTCCAGGCCGACATCCTGGAGGCCGCGATCGCCGAGGCCGCCGAGGCCGGGTACATCGGCGAGCGCATCCTGGACAGCGACTTCTCGGCCTCGCTCGTCCTGCACCGGGGCGCGGGCGCCTACATCTGCGGCGAGGAGACCGGGCTGCTGGACTCGCTGGAGGGCAAGCGCGGCAACCCGCGGCTCAAGCCCCCATTCCCGGCGATCGAGGGCCTCTACGCCGGGCCGACGCTGATCAACAACGTCGAGACGCTCT
>JBEKYV010000175.1:0-7118 GCA_049510515.1 Solirubrobacteraceae bacterium
GGCTGCCGCTGCTGGCCGCGCACGAGCACGAGACGCGCGTCGGGATCCTGCTCGTCACGGCCGACCGCGGGCTCGCCGGCGCCTTCAACTCGCAGATCCTCCGCGCCGGGCTGCGGCTCGGCGTCGAGGTCGAAGCGGACCACAAGCAACCGGTCTGGTTCGCCTCCGGTCGCCGCGGCGTCTCCTCGCTGACCTTCCGCGGACGCACACTGGACGGCGCCTACACCGGCTTCACCGACCGCCCGTCCTATGCCGACGCGCGCCGCATCGCTGACGATCTGACGAGCGGCTACATCGACGGCAAGCTCGACCGCGTCGAGATCCTCTACAACGGCTATGTCTCGCCGCTGACCCAGCGGGTGACGCGCGAGATCCTGCTGCCGATCGCGGAGGCTACGATCCTCGGCGAGGACGATGACCTCGAGGAGGAGACGGAGGGCCCGCGCGCACTCGTCGACTACGAGCCCGACGCCGAGGAGATCCTGCGCGTGCTGCTGCCGGACTACGTCGAGATCTCGCTCTACCGCGCGCTGCTCGAGTCGACCGCGTCCGAGCACGGCGCGCGCATGACCGCGATGCGCAGCGCCTCGGAGAACGCGGGCGAGCTGATCGAGGATCTCGCCCTGGAGATGAACCGCGCCCGTCAGGCCGAGATCACGCAGGAGATAATGGAAGTCGTCGCCGGCGCCGAGTCGCTGGTCTAGGACTCGAGCAACAAAGGAGCCAGCACCGATGGAAGCGTCAACCTCCCCCAAGAAGGCGTCCAGCGCCCGCAAGGCCTCGAGCGCCGCCGAACAGGCCCCCAACGTGGGCTACATCGAGGAGATCCAGGGCGTCGTGATCGACGCGGTCTTCCACGACAAGCTGCCCGAGATCAACCATGCGATCACGGTCGCGCGGGCGAGTGGGGACGAGGAGGCGGAGGCGGTCTCCAGCGGCGTCGACCGGTTGCTGGTCTGCGAGGTGCAGCAGCACCTCGGCGACAACAGGGTCCGCGCCGTCGCGATGGACTCCACCGACGGGCTCGCCCGCGGAGCGCAGATGACGGACACCGGGGGGCCGATCACGGTGCCGGTCGGGCCGGCCACGCTGGGCCGCATCTTCAACGTGCTCGGCGAGACGATCGACCTCGGCGAACCGCTGCCGGCTGACACCGAGCGGCGCGGCATCCACCAGGTCTCGCCGCGGGTCGAGGACCTCACACCGACGACCGAGATGTTCGAGACCGGCATCAAGGTGGTCGACCTGCTCGCTCCCTACGCGAAGGGCGGCAAGGTCGGCCTGTTCGGCGGCGCCGGCGTCGGCAAGACCGTGCTGATCCAGGAGCTGATCCACAACCTCGCGAAGGAGCATGGCGGCCTCTCGGCCTTCTGCGGCGTCGGCGAGCGCTCGCGTGAGGGCAACGACCTGTGGCTCGAGATGAAGGAATCGAAGGTGCTCGAGAAGACGATGCTCGTCTTCGGCCAGATGAACGAGCCGCCCGGCGCGCGCATGCGCGTGGCGCTTTCGGGTCTGACGATGGCCGAGTACTTCCGCGATCAGGGCCAGGACGTGCTGCTCTTCATCGACAACATCTTCCGTTTCGTGCAGGCCGGCTCCGAGGTCTCCGCGCTGCTCGGGCGGATGCCGTCGCAGGTCGGCTACCAGCCGACGCTTGAGACCGAGATGGGTCAGCTGCAGGAGCGCATCACCTCCACGCGCGAGGGGTCGGTCACCTCGGTGCAGGCGATCTACGTTCCCGCCGACGACCTCACCGACCCGGCGCCGGCATCGGTGTTCGCGCACCTCAACGCGACCACGGTGCTCTCGCGGGCGATCTCCGAGAAAGGCATCTACCCGGCGGTGGATCCGCTCGACTCCACCTCGACGATCCTCAAGGCCGACATCCTCGGCGAGGAGCACTTCCGCGTGGCCAACCGCGTCAAGGAGATATTGCAGCGCTACAAGGAGCTGCAGGACATCATCGCGATCCTCGGCATCGACGAGCTCTCCGACGAGGACAAGCTCACCGTGCAGCGTGCGCGCCGGATCGAGCGGTTCCTCTCGCAGCCGTTCTTCGTCGCCGAAGAGTTCACCGGCACCCCGGGCGCGTACGTCAAAATCGAGGAGACGATCAGGGGCTTCCAGGAGATCATCGAGGGCAAGCACGACGAGGTCCCCGAGAGCGCCTTCTTCCTGAAGGGCACAATTGATGAGGTAGTCGCGGCGGCGAAGAAATAATGGCCCACACGAAGTTTCAGGCCGAAGTGCTCACCCCAGAGGGGCCGGTGTTCAGCGAGGAGATCGAGATGCTCTCGACGGTCACGGGCACCGGCTCGATCGGGATCCTCGCCAACCACCAGCCGGTGCTGGCGACGCTGAAGCCGGCGGAGCTGCGGCTGTACCGCTCGGACACGGAGATCGTGCGCTTCAACCAGTCGGCGGGCTACCTGCAGTTCGCCGGCAACCGCGCGCTCGTGCTGGTCGAGGAGGCCACCCCGGTCGATGGCGGCTGAGCGCGACCGCGAGCCCGTCGGCGTCATCGGCACCGGCTACGTAGGCCTCGTCAGCGCCGCCGGCTTCGCGGAGCTGGGCAACGAGGTGTGGTGCGTCGACATCGACGCCGAGAAGATTGAGCGGTTGCGCCGGGGAGAGGTGCCGATCTATGAGCCCGGCCTGGAGGAGCTGCTGCAGAGGCATGCGGCGCGCCTGCACTTCACCACCGAGCTGGGGCCCGCGCTGGAGCACGCGCGCCTGCTGTTCGTCGCCGTCGGCACGCCGCCGACCTACTCCGGCGACGCCGATCTCTCATCGGTGCACGCCGTGGTCGAGGCGATCCCCGCCTCCGACCGTCACGCGCTGGTGATGAAGTCGACCGTGCCCAGCGGCACCGGCGCCTCGATCCAGCGCGTCTTTGGCGAGCGCGGCAAGGCGGGGCTGCGCTACGTCTCCTGCCCGGAGTTCCTCAAGGAGGGCTCGGCGGTCGACGACTTCCTGCGCCCCGACCGGGTCGTCGTCGGCGACATCGGCGACTGGGCCGGCGACGCCGTGGTGGACCTCTACCGGCCGCTGCTCACCGCCACCCACGGCGGCGAGGGCAACGGCGAGCTGGTGCGCACCGACATCGCCTCCGCGGAGATGGTGAAGCTCGCCTCCAACGCCTTCCTCGCGACCAAGATCTCGTTCATCAACGAGATCGCCAACGTCTGTGAGGAGACCGGCGCCGACGTGGTGGAGGTGGCGCGCGGGATGGGCCTCGACGAGCGCATCGGGCCGAAGTTCCTGCAGGCCGGGATCGGGTATGGGGGCAGCTGCTTCCCCAAGGACGTGGAGGCGCTCAAACAGCTGGCGGGCAACTCCGGCTACCACTTCCAGCTGCTGACGGCCGTGATCGAGGTCAACGAGCTGCAGAAGCGCCGCGTGATCGGCAAGCTGCACAAGCACCTCGGCAGCCTCGTCGGCAAGCACATCGCGCTGCTGGGCCTCGCGTTCAAGCCCAATACCGACGACATGCGCGAGGCCTCCTCGCTGGTGCTCGCCGCGCGGCTGGCCGCCGACGGGGCCACCGTCACAGCGTTCGATCCGGTGGCAGAGCACGAGGCGCGCAAGCTGCTCGGCGGGCTGCAGCTGGCCGACTGCGCGATCGACGCCCTGCACGGCGCCGACGCGGCGGTGCTGGTGACCGAGTGGCCGCAATGCACCGACCTCGACTGGGATGAGGTCGCCGCGGCGATGCGGGGCAACGTGGTGATCGACGGGCGCAACGCGCTCGACAGCGACGCGGTGCGCGCGGCGGAATTGCTGTACGAGGGGATCGGGCGCAACTGATGCAGGCCGTGATCCTCGTCGGCGGCGAGGGCACACGCCTGCGCCCGCTGACCTCCACGATCCCCAAGCCGGTGGTGCCGCTGGTGGACCGCCCGTTCATCGCCTTCATGATCGAATGGCTGCGCCGCCACGGGATCGAGGACGTGATCATGTCGTGCGGCTTCCTCGCCACCAGCGTGCGCAACGTGCTGGGGGACGGCTCGGCCTTCGGGATCCGGTTGCGCTTCGTCGAGGAGCCCGATCCGCGCGGCACCGCGGGCGCGCTGAAGTTCGCCGAGTCGATGCTGGACGAGCGCTTTTTGCTGCTCAACGGGGACGTGCTCACCGACATCGATCTGACCGCGCAGATCGCCCAGCACGAGCGCACCGGGGCGCGCGCGACGCTGGCGCTGGTGGGGGTGGAAGATCCCACGGCGTACGGGCTGGTGCGGCTCACCCCCGAGCACGCGGTGGAGGAGTTCGTCGAGAAGCCCTCTTCCGACCAGCTGGAAGGCGCGGGCGACGCCTGGACGGCGGGCCGCGCCGTAGGGGAGCGCCCGCTGCACACATACACCAACCTGATCAGCGCGGGCGCGTATGTGCTGGAGCGCGACGTGCTCGATCTGGTGCCGGCGGAACGCAACGTCTCGATCGAGCGGGAGGTGTGGCCGCGGCTGATCGGCAGCGGGCTGTACGGCTTCCCTTCGGAGAGCTACTGGCTGGACATCGGCACGCCGGAGCGCTATCTGAAGGGCACCTTCGACATCATCGAGGGCAACGTGCACACGGCGGTGCGCGAGCGGCTCGGGGGGGACTTCATGGCGCTCGCCCCGGACGTGCAGGTGGAGGGCCGCGCGATCCCGCCGGCGGTGCTGGACTCCGGCGTGCGCGTGGCGGCGGGCGCCCATGTCGGCAGCCTCGTGGTGCTGGGTCAGGGCGTCACGGTCGGCGCCGGCTCGACGGTCGAGCGCGCGGTGATCATGAACGGCACGGAGATCGGCCAAGGCTGCACGCTGCGCGACTGCATCGTCGCCGCGGGCTGTCGCATCGGCGAGGGCACCCAGATCACCGACGGCGCCGTGCTGGGCGAGGGGGTCACGATCGGGGCGCACAACATCGTGTCCCGCGGAGCGCGTATCTTCCCGGGCGTGACCCTGCCCGACGGAGCGTTGAGATTCTCATGAGCGCGCCGCCGCCGTGCCGGTGCGCGGCCGCTCGCCGCGACCTAGTCAAGCCTGACAGGATATGCCGATGACCGAGAACGTGATGGCGGCGCTGTCCCGCGGGGCGATCGCCGAGGTGGACTCCACGGGGCAGCTGAGCGACGTACTCACGCTGCCCGAGCACCTGCGCGACGCGCTGTGGCGGGTGGAGTCGGCGATCATGAACGAGTGGGACACGCCCGGCGGCCTGGTCGTCGCCGGCATGGGCGGTTCGGCGATCGGCGGCGCGCTGGCGGCCGCGGCGCTGGGCGACCACGCCTCGCGCCCGATCCTCGTCACCCGCGCGTACGGGCTGCCGCCGTGGACGACGCCCGACACCACGGTGCTGTGCGCGAGCTACTCGGGCAACACCGAGGAGACGCTCGCCTGCTACGAGTCGGCCGGCGCGCTGGGCGCCCAGCGCGTGGTCGTCACGACCGGCGGCCGCCTGGCGGAGCTGGCGCGCGCCGACAAGGTGCCGGTGATCCCACTCCCCGGCGGCTTCCAGCCGCGCGCCGCGGTCGCCTACATGACGGTTGCCTCGCTGGAGGTCGCCGCGCTGTGCGGCGCCGGCCCCCGCCTCACCTCGGAGATCGACGTGGCTGCCTCCCACGCCGAGCAGCTGGTGGCAGAGTGGGGACCCGACGCGCCGGAGGAGTCGCTGGCGAAGACGATCGCGCGCGGGCTGTCGGGCACCACGCCGGTGATCGCGGGGGCAGGGCTCACCAGCCCGATCGCCTACCGCTGGAAGACGCAGATCAACGAGAACGCCAAGCAGCTGAGCTTCGCCAGCGATCTGCCCGAGCTCGACCACAACGAGATCGTGGGCTGGGAGAGCGCGCGCGACCTCGGTCGCTTCTCGGCGGTGTTCCTCGACGACTCCGACGCCCATCCCCGCGTGAAGGAGCGGATGGACCTCACCGAGCGCCTGATCGCCGACAACGCCGCGGCCAGCTTCAGGCTGGAGACACGCGGGCAGACCGCGATCGAGCGGGTCTTCTCGCTGGTGCTGCTCGGCGACCTCGTTTCGATTTATATGGCCACCCTGCGCGGGGTCGATCCCGGGCCGGTGAGGATTCTCGACGAGCTGAAGGCAGCGCTCGCCGCGCGGTAGACTGAGTTCCCCGACCCAGGAGCCATCGATGACCCCTGCCGCGACAGCCATTCAAGAGGACTTCAAGGTGGCCGACCTCTCCCTGGCGGAGCTGGGGCGCAAGGAAATCACGCTCGCCGAGCACGAGATGCCGGGGCTGATGGCGACCCGCGCCGAGTACATGGAGGCCCAGCCGCTGCGCGGGGCGCGGATCACGGGCTCGCTGCACATGACCGTGCAGACGGCGGTGCTGATCGAGACGCTGACAGCGCTCGGCGCGGAGGTGCGCTGGTGCAGCTGCAACATCTTCTCCACCCAGGACGCCGCCGCCGCGGCGGTGGCGGTGGGGCCCGACGGTACGCCCGAGGAGCCGCGCGGCGTGCCGGTGTACGCGTGGAAGGGCGAGACGCTGGAGGAGTACTGGTGGTGCACCGAGCAGGCGCTGCGCTGGCCGGATGGCGGCCCCAACATGATCCTCGACGACGGTGGCGATGCAACGCTGCTGGTGCACAAGGGCACCGAGTACGAGGCCGCCGGCGCGGTGCCCGAGGTGGATGACGATGGGATGGACGAAGACGGGCTGATCCACTCCGAGGAGTTCCAGGTGGTGCTTGCGCTGCTGCGGCGCTCGCTCGGCGAGGACCCTCAGCGCTGGACGCGGATCGGGGAAGGCATCAAAGGCGTCACCGAGGAGACGACCACCGGCGTGCACCGGCTGTATGAGATGACCGAGGCCGGCACCCTGCTGTTCCCGGCGATCAACGTCAACGACTCGGTGACGAAGTCGAAGTTCGACAACCTCTACGGCTGCCGCCACTCGCTGGTGGACGGCATCAACCGCGCCACCGACGTGATGATTGCCGGCAAGCTCGCCGTGATCTGCGGCTTCGGCGACGTCGGCAAGGGCTGCGCGGAATCGCTGCGCGGCCAGGGCGCGCGCGTGGTCGTTACCGAGGTCGACCCGATCTGCGCGCTGCAGGCGGCGATGCAGGGGTACACGATCCGCACGCTGGAGGAAGTGGTGGGTGAGGGCGACA
>JBEKYV010000176.1:0-7066 GCA_049510515.1 Solirubrobacteraceae bacterium
CACCTTGGTGAGAGAGATGAACGAGACGTCCACCACGGCGAGATTGGGCACGACGGGAAGCATCGCAGGCTCCAGCGCGCGCGCGTTCGTGCGCTCCAGCACATGCACCCGCGGATCGGTCCGCAGGCGGTAGTGGAGCTCTCCATAACCAACGTCCACGGCGACGACCGTGGCAGCCCCATGCTGCAGTAGACAGTCGCTAAAGCCCCCCGTCGAGGCCCCCACATCGAGCGCAACCCGCCCCGCCACGGCGATCTCGGTGCGCGCCAGCGCGTTCTCCAGCTTGATCCCGCCGCGCGAGACATACCGTGGGCGCTCGGCGACGCTCACCTCCACGTCGCCCGCCACCATCTCCCCCGGCTTCTCCGCGCGCCTGCCCGTGGCCCCCACCCGCACCTCGCCAGCCATCACCGAGGCCGCGGCGCGGCTGCGCGACTCGAACAGTCCGCGCTCTGCCATGAGAGTGTCCAGACGCTGCTTGCCCATCGCCCGAACGGTATCTACTCTGCCACACCCAAAAGCCGTCGGAGGCGATTAAATGAAACGGCCCGCCTGGGAAGCGGGCCGTTTCGAGGGAGGAGGGATGCTGCTGTACTTCGGGTCTAAAAGCATGATGCCCGCTGCGAGCAGCCTTGTGTGTGAGAGTGCGCACACATGTTCCCCTCTGCCCAAGCGACATAACGCACGTATGTTCGCGGATGCTGTGACCGCGGGCTCCGGAGGCCACCCGAGCTCCCCGCCTACGCCTCCACCGCCGCGGAGTCGCGGTCGAGGATCGCGGCCGCAACGCGCTCGGCGATCTTGGCGCCGGTGAAGCCGACCTCCTCGTGCAGCAGCGCCGGCTTGCCGTGCGTGACGTAGCGGTCGGGCAGGCCCACGCGGAGGATCCTCGGGGTGATCCCCATCTCGCTGAGGGTCTCCCACACCGCACTGCCGAAGCCTCCCGCGAGCACGCCCTCCTCGATCGTCACGAGCAGATCGTGCTCGGCCGCGAGCTGCGCCATCAGCCCGGCGTCGATCGGCTTGGCGAAGCGCGCGTCCGCGACGGTCACGCCTACACCGCGCCCCTCCAGCAGGGTGGCCGCATCCAGCGCCTTGCCGACGCCGCTGCCGTAGCCGACCAGCGCCACGCGACGTCCGGTGGGCGCCTCGCGGAGGATCTCACCGGTGCCGATCGCGATCGCGCGCGGCTCGGTGGGCAGCGTCACCCCCACGCCCTCCCCGCGCGGGTAGCGCAGCGCGATCGGCCCGTCGTCGTAGAGCAGCGCGGTACGCAGCATGTGCACCAGCATCGCCTCATCGCGCGGTGCCATCAGCACGATGTTGGGCAGGCAGCGCAGGTAGGCGATGTCGAACACGCCGTGATGGGTGGGCCCGTCGTCGCCGACCAGCCCCGCACGATCCATCGCGAACACCACGTTCAGCTTCTGCAGGCACACGTCGTGCACGATCTGGTCGTAGGCGCGCTGCAGGAACGTGGAGTAGATCGCCGCCACCGGCTTGACTCCCTCCAGCGCGAGTCCCGCCGCGAACAGGATTGCCTGCTGCTCGGCGATCCCCACGTCGAAGTAGCGCTCCGGAAGTGCCTTCTGCAGAATGTTGAGGCCGGTGCCCGAGTTCATCGCCGCGGTGATCCCCACCACGCGCTGGTCGCGTTCGCACTCCTTCACCAGGGCTTCGCCAAAGACCTGTGTGTACTGCGGTTTGGCGACCTTCTGGGCCGCGCCGGGCCCGTTCGCCGAGGCGGAACCCTTGCTAGCGGCCTGCGAGGCCGCCGGTGTGGGTGTGGGTGTGGGTGAGCCGTTGAGGATCGACTTCGGCTTCGCCGCATGCCACTTCTCCATGCCCTCCAGGCCCCCGTCCTCGGCCGGCGCGAAGCCCTTGCCCTTGACCGTGGCGATGTGCACCACCACCGGGCGCCCGGCGGCCAGCGCCTCGCGCAACGCCTCGCGCAACGCGCGCACGTCGTGGCCGTCGATCACTCCCATGTAGGCCCAGTCGAGCTCCTCCCACCACAGGCCGGGAGCCCAGAACGCCTTCAGCGACTCCTTCAGCTGGGGGCCCAGCTTCTCGAAGGCGGCGCCCACCGCGCCCGGCAGCCGCGCGAGGCCTCCCTCGACGCCCTCGCGGGCGTGCCACAGCTTCGGATTCAACCGCACGCGATTGAAGTAGCGCGACAGCGCGCCCACATTGGGAGAGATCGACATCCCGTTGTCGTTCAGCACAACCACGATCGGTGTGCCCAACCCCCCCGCCTGTCCGATCGCCTCGAACGCCACGCCACCGGTCATCGCGCCGTCGCCGATCACCGCCACCACCTTGCCGTCGGGAGACGAGCCCCCGGCAGCGCTCCCGAAGTGGCGCATCCCCTCCTTGATGCCAACCGCATACCCGATCGAGGTCGACGCGTGGCCGGCTCCGATGATGTCGTGCGGTGACTCCGCGATCGAGCAGAACGGCGCGAGGCCGCCGTATTGGCGGATCGTATCCAGCCGGTCGCGCCGGCCGGTCAGCACCTTGTGCGGATATGCCTGATGGCCCACGTCCCACAGGATCTTGTCGCGCGGGGAGTCCAGCACCGAGTGCAGTGCGACCGCCAGCTCGCAAGTGCCGAGGTTGGCGCCGAAGTGGCCCCCGATCTCCCCCACCGTGTCGATGATGTATTCACGCACCTCCTGCGCCAGGCGCTGCAGCTCCTCCTCGGAGAGGCCGTGGAGATCCTGCGGGCCATCCACCTTGCGCAGCAGGGATCGGCTCGCTCGTCCGCCCTGCTTGTTGTTTGGTCGCTGGTCGCTCACGAGATGCGGGTGTAGTGGAAGGAGGTGATCCGGCTTGGTCGCTGATTGCTCACGAGGTGCGATGTCATCCAGTTTGGTCGCTGGTCGCTCATGAGGTGCGGGTGTAGATGAAGTCGGTGATCCGCTCCAGCTCGCCGGTGTCGCGTGGCTGCGCCGGATCGATACCCGCGTGCGCCGCCTCCGCCAGCGCCACCCGCGCCGTGCGGTGGGACTCCGCGGCCAGTGCATTCGCTTGGTCGATTCCGAACTCGCTCACGTAGGTGCGCTTGCCGTGACGCTCATCGCTTCCTTGGGGCTTGCCGAGCGCATCCTCGGTCCCGGTCACGTCGAGTATGTCATCGACGATCTGGAACAACACGCCCAGCTCCGCCGCAAAGCGGTTGAACGCCATTGTCGCAGGTTCCTCGACTCCGCCCAATGTCAGCACGCACATCACCGACGCGCCGATCAGCCGCCCGGTCTTCAGCTCGTGCAGGCGCCGCAGGCCGCCCGGCCCGGGCGGCGCGGTGGCTCGCACATCCGCGTACTGACCCCCCACCATCCCCCCCGCGCCGGTCGCCGCCGCGAGCTCCGCCGCGGCCGCCAGCACCAGCTCGGGCGCCGCGCGCTGGTGGGTCAAGAGATGGCGGAACGCCTCCGCATACAGCCCATCTCCCGCGAGGATCGCGACGTCCTCGCCGAACGCCACGTGGCAGGTGGGCTGGCCGCGACGCAGCCCGTCGTCATCCATCGCCGGCAGGTCGTCGTGGATCAGCGAGTAGGTGTGGATCAGCTCGATCGCGCCCGCCAGCGGCAACACCTCCTGGCGCTCCAAGCGCACCGCCTGGGCGGTCGCGAGCGCGAGCACGGGGCGAATCCGCTTGCCGCCCGCCAGCAGCGAGTAGCGCATCGCCTCGTCGAGGCCCGCCGTGAGACCCTCCTCGGAGAAGCGCATCCTCTCCAGGTAGCGCTCCACCTCGGCCCTCAGGTGTTCGGGGTAGGAGGCGACGGGAGCCGAGCCGGCGGGCACTACAGCAGCGAGTCCTGGCCGGGGGGAGGCGCGAGCACCTCCGCACGCGCGCGGCGCTCGAGCTCCACCCCCGCGCGGTTGGCCAGCGCCGCGCACTCGTCCACCAGCGTCGCCGCCGCGTCGGTGGAGAGCTCACCCGAGCGCAGTTGCTCGGCCGCGCGTTCCAGGCGCCCGATCAGCTCATCCAGGGAGTCGGTCGTGTCGTTCATGAGATCGGGGCATTCTCCCGTGTTTCGCGCAACGCCGCCGCCAGCACCCCGTTGACGAACGCCGGGGCGTCCGCGCCGCAGAACGTCTTCGCGCCCACCACCGCCTCCTCGATCGCCCCCTCGGGCGGGATCGGGGTAACGCCCGGCGTCGCGTCGGGATGCAGGATCTCGATCAGCGCCACCCTGAGGAGGCTGCGCTCCAGCGGCTGGATGCGCTCCACCGACCAGCCGTGCGCGTGGCGGTCGATCACCGCATCGAGCTCCGCTGCCCGGTCGGCCGCGGCGTGGGCCAGCGCGCGCGTCATCAGCGAGGCCCCGGCGGGGAGCGTGTCGGCGAGCGGCAGGCCGGTCAGGTCGTGCTGGTAGAGCGCGAACACGGCCTGCTGGCGCTGCTCGGAGCGGCGCACGCTAGGCCTGTCCGCTACGCGCGTGAGACATATTCGCCCGAGCGCGTGTCCACCCGCACCCGCTCGCCCACGTTTACAAACAGGGGAACGCTGATCGTGGCGCCGGTCTCGAGCGTCGCCGGCTTGGTGCCGCCTCCCGAGGCGGTGTCCCCGCGCAGGCCGGGCTCGGTCTCGGCGACCTCCAGATCGACGGCGCTCGGGAGCTGCACGTCGGATGGCTGCTCGTCGATGAACAGCACATCCACCTCGCTGGAGGGCTTGATCCAGCGCAGCGCCTCGGCGAAGCTGCTCTCGGGCACCGCCAGCTGCTCGTAGGACTCCGTGTCCATGAAGTGCGCGTCGGTGCCATCCGCGTAGAGGAACTGCATCTTGCGCGCCTCGGTACGCACCGGGCGGAACTTCTCGCCCGCCCTGAACGTACGGTCGATCACCGCACCGTCGGCGGCCCGGCGCAGCTTCGTGCGCACAAACGCCCCGCCCTTGCCGGGCTTGACGTGCTGGAACTCCACGATCTTGAAGACCGTGCCGTCCACCTCGATGTGATTGCCGTTCTTGAACTGGTTGGTGCTTACCACGGTCACGCAGGGTAGCGGGCGCACGGTCGGTTGGAAAGCCGGGCTTCGGCTCCCCCACCGAGCCGTCCCACGGGTTTGAAGTATCCCAAGTAAGATTCGGCCATGCGGGAGGGCATAGGGCGATCGGTCGGTGAGCGGGCGCGGTTCTGGCACTCGCCGCCAGACCAGCCGCCGTGGGCGCGCCCCGCACTGCTGGCGATCGCCGCGCTCGCCGGGTTGGCCTACGGATGGGGGATGAACGGGGCGGCGCTTGAGGACTTCTATGGGGCGGCGGCGCGCAGCATGTCGTCGAGTTGGCACAACTTCTTCTTCGGGGCGTTCGACCCGGCGGGCACGGTGTCGGTCGACAAGCTGCCCGGGGCGCTGTGGCCGCAGGCGCTGTCGCTGCGGATCTTCGGATTTCACGTGTGGGCAATCGTGCTGCCGCAGGTGATCGAGGGGGTGCTCACGATCCTTGTGCTCTACCGCGCGGTGCGGCGCCTCTCGGGACCACTCGCGGGGCTCGTGGCGGCCGCGGTGCTCGCCACCAGCCCGGTGACGGTCGCGCTCAACCGCGGCAATGTGGCTGACTCGCTGCTGATCCTGCTGCTGGTGCTCGCTGCCGATGCGACCTCTGCCGCACTCGTGAGCGGCCGGCTGCGCACGCTGCTGCTGGCGGGGATGTGGGTGGGGTTGGCGTTCCAGGCGAAGATGCTCTCTGCGTGGCTGGTGCTGCCGGCGCTGGCCGCCGCCTACCTGTTGGCGGCAGCGCCGCCGCTGCGCACCCGACTCTGGCATGTGGCGCTCGCCGGTGCAGTTACCGTGGTGGTGTCGCTGAGCTGGATGGTCGTCGTCTCGCTGGTGCCTTCGCATGAGCGCCCATACGTGGACGGCACGCAGAACGACTCGCTGTTCAGCCAGGTGTTCGACTACAACGGGATCTCGCGTCTCGGGCGCAGCAACGTGTTCGCCGGTGCCGGCCATCCCGCGCAGTTCCTCGTGCAGCTCTCCGAAAAGGTCTCAGCGCCTGCGCACGCCGTCCCACCGGGCCCCGCGAGGCTGCTCAGCGGCGTGTTCGGACGTGATGACGGGTGGCTGCTGCCCGCCGCGCTGATCGCCGCGGTGGCGATCCTGCTGGAGCGCCGGCGGGCCCGCGCCGACCGGCGCGATCCCATGCGTGCGCTGGTGGTGCTGTGGGGAACGTGGCTGGTGTTGCTGTGGGCCTTCTTCAGCGCCGGTGGTTACCCCAACTCCTACTACGTGGCGGCACTCTCGCCTGCGACAGCGGCGCTGTGCGGCGCGGGCCTCGCGCTGGCGTGGCGCTATCGCGGCCACCGCGCTTCGTCGGCAACGCTCGCCGGGGTGCTGCTGTGCTGCGTGGGCTACGGGATCTACCTGCTGGGCGGTGGCACCGCTGTGCCTGGGTGGTTGGCACCTGTCGCCGTCGTGGTCTGCCTCGCCGCCGTGCTGGCACTGTGGGCGCCGCACCGCAAGGACTTGGGTCCCGTCGGCAAGGACGAGGGCTCGCCCTCCGGCGTGGACTCCCTCAAGAGCGCAAGCGCGCGCAGTCTCAACCGCGGCTTCGGCGCGCCCCCTCGCGGTGTGGTGGCGTTCGCAGTTGGGTGCGCGCTGCTGCTTCCCGGGATCGCCGCCACATTGATGGTGACGCGCGGCCTCGGCCCGTTCGCCGCGCCCTACGAGCCGGCCTCCGCCACGATCTCCCGCGCCCAAGCGCGCAGCACACGTATCGCCGACGAACAGGTGGTGGCCCAGCTCGCGTCACCTACAACACGTCGATCCCGCTCGCCACCGACTCCTCGATCCTCGCCGCGCCCTTCATTCTCGCGACCGGCAGTGAGGTGCTGCCGATCGGGGGCTTCCAGGGCGGGGTCCCCTCCCCCACCCTTGCGCGGCTGCAGCGGTACATCGCCGCGGGCGAAGTGCGCGCGTTTGTGGTGCCTGTCCGCAGCGACGATCCCCGTATCGCGTGGATTCACTCCCACTGCACGCTGCCAGGCTCCGCAGGAGCCGGCAACGGCCCCACCGCGCTGTATGTGTGCAACTGACCGCCCGGAAAGGAGAGCGTCGG
>JBEKYV010000177.1:0-7013 GCA_049510515.1 Solirubrobacteraceae bacterium
GAGGAACGGAACGGATTTGTAAATCTCACCGTGGTTGAAGTACGCCAGCGACACCGACAAGGAGAGCAGCATCAGCAGGTCGAGGTGGCGCAGCGCGAACGGGCGGCGCCATTCGATGAACGGCAGCAGGAACAGCACACACAGCGGCAGCCACACGTACAGCGCGTTGACGTGGCGCCCGAACGCGCCGGGGTAGCCGCGCGCCATCGTCCACGCCACCTGGAAGCCGGTCCACTGTTCGAGCACCCGCCCGCTCGCGTCGGAGATGATCACCTGGCCGATTTCCTTGCCCTTGCGGGAGAAGTAGCTGACCTGCCAGCGGCCGGGGCCTTTCAGGTAGGCGCCATCGTAGGAGCCGGGGTAGTCGGCCCGCACGCGACGCATCTTCGCCAGACGCCCCGCTATTTCAAGGACGTCGTCGGGGGAGAGTCGCCGGCCCGCGGGAGGCACGATCGAGGGCGATACCGGCACCGGCGTTTCCGAGTTGGTTGTACTGCCGGCGGTGCCGGCACCGCCAGTGCGCAGACTCGCGGTCAGCTGCCTCCTCGCGAGGGTATGCCCAGCCGCTCCCGCCGCGGGTGTAGCCGCCTGCAGCAGGCAGGCGCCCGCGAGAAGGGTCGCTGCGAGCGAACGGCGCACAGAGCGAGGGTATCCGCCCGCCAAGGTCAAAGTTTCAATTAGCGGCGATGCCGAAGTGGCTGAGGATCAGCGGCGCGACATCGCGGATCGACCACTGCGCGGACGAAGGGCCGGATGCCGGCCCGGGTGGGTGGGCACCCGGATCCACGCCGCTGAGGATCAGCGCGCCGAGCGAGTCTTCGCCGCGCAACGAGCCGTGACTGCCGCCTCCCACGTGCCCCTGGCGGCCCCAGTCGAGGAACTCGTGAAAGGGCTCCGCGGAGAGCAGCACATCACCGGAGGTGGGGCAGCTCAACGCCGACCACACGCGAGCGAGCGCGTCGGGATGCTCGGGCGTGCTCAGGATGCCGTCGAGCACAGACCCACCGAGCACGGTCAACTCGCCCTCCACGCTCCACCGGCCGCCGCGCGGGTCGCGCACCTCCCCGCCAGGCCGGAAGCGCAACTCACCGATCGAGGGCCGCGCGATCACACCCTCTACCGGCGCGCCGTGCACGTCGCGCTCCAGCCACATCACCAGCTCCACGCCGTCGAGCGCCAGCGCGCGGCGCACGATGTCTGAGCGCAGCGCCTCGGGGTGGTGGTCGGTGAGCACGTACACCATCGCCGCGCGCTGAGTCGGACAGACGGCGATTCGAGCCCCGCCGCTGCCGCTCGCGGGGGAAGGCCCGCCCACCTTCGATGCCGGCGCGGCCTGGGCGCGGTCAACGCCCCGCCCACCGCGGCCGGGCTCGAGCACATCGAACTCGGCGAGCGCCTCCTGCAGCGCGATCGTGGCGCGTACGGGCGCCTGCGAGTGGTCGGCCATCACCACCATCGCATGCGTCTCCAGGAACTGCTCGACACCGCCAGCGGGCGCCATCATGCGCGCAAGCTGCTGGTCGGCGAGCGCCAGCGAGCGCAGCTGCCCCTCGGGGCCGTGCTTGTGGGAGTGCCAGTCGTTGTCGGGCAACGAGAGCAGCAGGAAGTCGAACAGGTCGTGCTCGACCATGTAGGCGGCGACACAGCCGGAGTGCTGATCACGCACGCCGGGCATCCCCAGGCCCGAGCGACAGCCGGTGCGGCGCGAGGCGAAGATGTCGGCGTAGAACAGCTCTTTGGGGCCCATCACCGCGTGGCGCAGCAGCGTGGCGGAGGCGATCCGCGTCAGCGCCGAGTCGCGCTGGGGCTCGTGGCGGTGGCGGCCGCGGTAGATCAGGTAGGTCGTCCCCGCGGTACGCACGCCGGCGTCGTCGAGCGCCTCGAACACCGTCAGCGGTTCGGGCGCGAGGTGGGCGCGGTTCATGTTGTAGACCGTGTCGGTCAGCTGGCGCGCGATCCCGAAGCGCTGCGAGGCCCTGAACGAGGAGCCGTACTCCACGTAGCGGCCCTCCTCGCGGTGGTACCAGTTCATCGCCGGGATCAGGTGGCGCTCCTGGCCGGCGCCGGTCGTGATCGACGCCGCGCACACCGGCGTCACCGACGGGAAGGCGGCAGCGCAGTCGGGAACGTAAAGGCCACGGCGCATCAGCTCCCCGAGCACCGGCGCGACTCCCTCGGCGACCGCACGCTCGAGCATCTCGGGCGCCATCGCGTCGATTACGCAGAGGACGAGCTTGGGCGTGCTCACCGTCCGAGGATGCGCAGGCCAGCGTACTTGCGTCCGGCGCGGCGGCGGTCGGCGAGCAACAGCCATCCGCACAGCGCGAGCGCCACGTAGCCGAGCGGGTGCAGCAGCGCGACCAGCGCCGCGACCACCAGCGAGGCGGCGTCGAGGTAGATCGTCAGCGCCTCGCGCGCCGCGCGGTCCGGGAGGCGCGTCCGCGCCCTGGCGATCACCGGCCAGCAGGCGCGTTGGGAGAGGCCCGCCGCGAAGAGGCCGCCCACCAGCCCCGGCCAGGCGGCGTCGCCGTGTGCGGCGAGCGTTCCCGCGAACAGCAGCATCCCCGTGCCGATCCCCACCCCGGCGAGCGCGGCGCCGAATGGGTCGGGGCGCTGCGCGCGGTCGCTCGGGTCGATAATCGGCGCCAGCCCGACCAACAGCTGCACGGCGTACGCGAGCACCAGCGCTACACACACAGCGAGCAGCCACCAGCTGGCTTCGAGGAAGTGGAAGGTGCCGTGCGCAAAGGTCACGCCCAGCGCGTCTGCGGAGGCAAGGGCACCGGCGAGCAGCGCGGGCATGAACGGCCGCAACCCCGCGGCGAGCGCAAGTCCGAGCCCAAGTCCTATGTAATACACGAGGCCGTTCATGGTTCGGCTACCGTACGAGGCGCCATGACGATAGAGGATGAGCACCCTCGTGGATGAAAGCCCACCCACCCAAGCTCGCCCCACCGCGCACGAGCTGGCCCGCTACGAGCGGCTGTTCGCCGCGCGCACGCGCGGGATGCGCTCCTCGGCGATGCGCGAGATGATGGCGCTCACCGAACGACCCGAGGTGATCTCGCTCGCGGGCGGGCTGCCCGACACCTCCACGTTCCCGCCGGAGCTGTACGCGAAGTTGATGGCACACGTCGCCGCCGACTCCACCGCGCGCGCATTGCAGTACGGCCCAACCGAGGGGATGGCAGCGACGATGGAGTGCATCGTGCAGGTGATGGCCGAGGAGGGTACGGCGGTTGGCACCGAAGAGATGATCGTCACCACCGGCGGCCAGCAGGTGATCGACCTCGTTTGCAAGACGCTGATCGACCCCGGCGACGTGATCGTCGCCGAGGCCCCCACCTACCCCGGCGCGGTGCCCACGTTCGGGGCCTACCAGGCGGATGTGGTGCAGATCGAGGTGGACGACGAGGGGATGCCGATCGACGCGCTGGAAGCGACCCTCGAGCGCCTGCAAGCCGACGGGCGGCGGCCGAAGTTCATCTACACGATCCCCAACTTCCAGAACCCGGGCGGCGTGACGATGTCGCTGGAGCGCCGTCGTCGGCTGGTGGAGATCGCGCGCGATCACGAGCTGCTGGTGTTGGAGGACAACCCCTACGGCCTGCTGCGCTACGAGGGCGCGCCACTGCCGACGCTGTACTCGCTGGACGCCGCCAGCTCCAGCCGTGGCGGCAAGTCGGACTTCGTGATCTACCTGGGGACCTTCTCGAAGATTCTCTCCCCGGGCATTCGACTCGGCTGGGCGGTGGCGCCGCGGCCGGTGCTGGAAAAGCTCAACCTCGGCAAACAGGGCGCCGACCTGTGCTCATCCTCGATGACGCAGCTGTTCGTGGCGAGATATTTCGCCGAGCACGACTGGCGCGGATATCTGCGGGAATTGCGGGAGCTGTACTCAGGCAGGCGCGAGGTGATGCTGGCGGCCCTGCGCGAGCACTTCGGCGAGGAGGCCCACTGGACGACCCCGCAGGGCGGTCTGTTCATCTGGGCGACGCTGCCACAGTACATCGACACCACCAACCTGCTGGCGCAGTGCACCAACGTGGCGTTCGTGCCGGGGCGCGCCGCCTACGTAGACGCGGAGGGGCGACAGGGCTCCTCGTCGATGCGCCTGAACTTCGCCGGCCTGCCGGAGGAGGAGATCCGCGAGGGCATCAAACGGATCGGCACCGCGGTGGATAGGCAGATGCGGCTGTTCGGGGCGCTCACCGGGTCTCCGCGGAGGATGGGAGCCCACCCATCCACGCACCCGTCCGGCGTCGCCGCACGCACAAGCGGGAGCCGGCCAGAGACGGCTGGAGAGGAGCGCCGGCCAATCCAGCCCGTCGTGGAGTCCCCCGACACCGAGGGCCTCGCCGATGTGGTGGAGCTGCGGCGGCGGCACGCCGGCGGCCGATGAGAGTGACGGTGCTGCAGGGCGGGCGCTCGCTGGAGCGCGGCGTGTCGCTGCGCTCGGGGGCGCACGTGCAGGAGGCGCTGCGCCGTGCGGGCCATGAGGCGCTGGCGCTCGACACCGGGCCGGAGCTGGTGACGCGGCTGCGTGAGCAGGCTCCCGACGCGGTATTCGTGGCGCTGCACGGCAGCGACGGCGAGAACGGCACCGTGCAGGGGCTGCTGGAGCTGCTCGGGGTTCCCTACACCGGGTCTGGGCCAGGCTCGTGCATGCGCGCCACCGACAAGGCGCTCGCCAAGCACCTGATGGGCGAAGCGGGCATTCCGACTCCGGAGTTTCGCTCGTTCGCCGAGGAGTCCCTGGAGGGGCTGGGCCTCGCCGAGGCGCTCGACGCCCTGGAGCGCCGCCCCGGGTATCCGCTGGTGGTCAAGCCCGCCCACGGCGGCTCGGCGCTCGGCGTGAAGTTCGCGGCGAGCGCCGAGGAGCTGCCGAACGCGCTGGTGGCGGCCTTCTCCTACGACGACCGAGTGGTGCTGGAGCACTTCGTGAAGGGGCGCGACCTCGCCGTGTCGGTGCTGGATGGCGCCGATGGAGACGAGCAAGCGAGCGAGCCGCAGGCGCTGCCGGTCGTCGAGGCGATCCCGCGCGAGCAGGATTTCTACGCGTACGAGTCGCGCTATGAGATCGGGATGACCACGTTCGTATGCCCCGCCGAGCTGCCTACAGAGATCGCCGCGCGCACGCAGCAGCTGGCGCTGGAGGTCTACCGCTTGCTCGGCTGCCACGGCGTGGCGCGCGTCGATCTGATGCTGGCAGACAAGAGCGAGGAGTTGGCGGTGCTGGAGACCAACGTGGTGCCCGGCCTCACCGAAACCAGCCTTCTGCCGCAGGCGGCCGATGCCGCGGGGATCGGCTTCGACGCGCTGGTCGGCCGTATCCTGCAGAGCGCCTTCACCCGCTGAGCCGACCCCGACGGTCGCCGGGCACGGAGGCCCGGCGCCTGGCACGTCCTTGCACGCACCCACGCGCGCGGACGATCCCCCCCTGCTCCGCCTACGAATCCCCTGCGGCGAAATCCTCGGGGCTCACCTGGTCCAAGAACTCCTTGAACTGCTCCACCACGTCCTCCGACTCCTCCACGACTCAGTTGGGGGAGGGCAGGCCCTCCCCCAAGGCCCCCTCCCATGAATCAAGAGTCGCCAGCCGCAAAGTCCTCCGGAGAAACCTGGTCCAAGAACTCCTTGAACTGCTCCACCACGTCCTCCGACTCCTCCTCGTTCTGCTCGAATTCGATCGCGCTCTCCGCGATCACCTCCTCGGCCGCGAAGATCGGCGCGCCGCTGCGCACCGCCAGCGCGATCGCGTCACTGGGGCGGGAGTCGATCTCGAGCTCGCGGCCGTTGACCGAGAGCGTAATCGAGGCGAAGAACGTGTTCTCGCGCAACTCCGTGACGGCGACCTGCGTGCAGCGCACCTCCAGCTCGCCCAGCACGTCGCACAGCAGGTCGTGCGTCATCGGCCGCGGCGTGCTGGCGCCCTGCAGCTTCATCAGGATCGAGGCCGCCTCGGGGTGTCCGATCCAGATCGGAAGGAACCTGTTGCCCTCGACCGTCTTCAGCAGCACGATCGGCTGCTTGCCGACCATGTCGAAGCTGACGCCGTAGATAACCATCTCCTGCACTGCCGTTCCTCCGCGGTGGGGAATCCAGAGTATAGGTACCCGCTGGGGCCACGAACGGCGCATTGCGGGGTTGGAGCCCACCCCGCCCCCACCACGCTCCCGCCCACCAGGGCCCGCCCATTCGGGGCACTCTCCGCGGCGGCGACGGCCGATCAGCGGCGTTCACGCCCGCGCGCGGAAGCTCCAGAGCTTGTTGCCGATGAAGTTGAGCGGCATCACCGCCGCCACCGCCAGCGCCTGCGCCGCCACCTTCTCGACCCCGGCGCCCTCCACCAGGATCGTCAGCACGCCGAGGCTGAAGCCCTCCGCCACGAGGCTGACCAGGAAGAAGCGCATCGCCTGCAGCCGCGCGCTGCCCGCGGCGGCGTCGAAGGTCCAGTGGCGGTTGAGCACAAAGTTGTTGAGCACCGCCACCAGCCACGCCAGCACGCTGGACACCTGGTAGTCGATGCCAAACGCGTGCACGCACAGCGCGTACACGGCGATGTTGACCACAAACCCGCTGCCCCCCACGATCCCGAAGCGCACCAGCTGCAGCCAGTTGGCGGGCTTGCGCATCCCGTGCCACAGGCGCACGTGTGGTTTGGTCTCGGGGCCTCCGGGGATGCCCGTGCGCGGCATATCCACGGCCGCGGCCTCGTCTTGCATCCGCTCAGGGTAGCGACACAGGCCCGGGAGGGGCACGCTAGCCTTGCAGTGGTGAGCGTCCATCAAGGGACAGACGGCGCGCCGCAGGGAGCACCGCGGCTGGGTCTTTCACGCCGCCGAGGGGCAGGTGCGCTTGCGATCGTTGCGGTGGCGGGGGCAGCGGTTGCGCTGGCCGTCCCCTCCTCCCATCATGCCGCGGCGCACTCCCGCACTGCGGCGAAAGCAAAGGCCGCGGGCGTGGCGAGCGTGACGAGCACTGCCACAACGACGCGCAAGGGGGTCGAGCTG
>JBEKYV010000178.1:0-7011 GCA_049510515.1 Solirubrobacteraceae bacterium
GAGAACGCCAGCGCGCCGACACCGACCCGCTCACAGGGTTGCTCAACCGCAGCGGCTTCCTCGCACTCGCCGCCCGCGAGCGGGCGATCGCCGACCGCACCCACACGCCGCTGACTATCGCGGTGCTCGACCTCAACGGCTTCAAGCAGATCAACGATCGTTTGGGCCACGCCGCCGGGGACCGGGTGCTCGCCGAGCTGGGGCGCGAGTGGCGGGCCCGCCTGCGCGCCGGGGACATCCTCGCTCGTCATGGGGGCGATGAGTTCGTGCTGCTGCTGCCCGCCACCTCGCAGGCGGAGGCAGCTGGGGTGCTCGAGCGTCTGCGCTGGGAGGACCTAGTGGTCGATTGGTCGGTGGGAATCAGCGGCTGGGAGTCCGGGGAGGATCTCGACGCCTGTCTTGCGCGTGCCGACCGCAGCCTCTACAACGTCAAGCAGTCACGCGTGCCCTCCGTCGCTGACGGTCTCGGAGTCGAGGGCCGCCGCGTGCCCTCGCTGCTGCCCTCGACGTAACGGCGTATTCCAATAACTCCAAATTGGACAAATCCGTGTTTGGGTTTGAGCCATCCGGGCAACATACGGACGAGGAGCATCCCTCCCTCATTCCCTCCCTGATCGGCCCGCTGCCCCCGGCGGGCCGATCCCGTTAAGGTCGCGGGGAGGGCATGCCCAGCCAGCTCTCAAGCGGCGCCGGTGGGCCGAGGTGGAAGCCCTGAACGTAATCCACGCCGAGGTCGCGGAGGATGTTGTAGGTCTGCTCGGTTCCCACGAACTCGGCGATCGTGCGCTTGCCCATGCCCCGTGCCAGCTCCACCACCGCGCGGATCACCAGGCGGTCGGTTGGGTCCGATGGGCAGTTGCGCACGAACTCCCCGTCGATCTTGATGAAGTCAAAGGGGAGGTGCTTGAGGTAGTAGAACGACCCGAAGCCCGCGCCAAAATCATCCAGCGCGAAGCGGCACCCCAGCTCGCCGAGGCGCTCGGCGAAGGTGCGCGCGGCGGCGATGTTGCCGATCGCCGTGGTCTCGGTCACCTCGAAGATCAGCTGTGTGGCCGCCACCCCCGCGGCACGCAGCTCACGGCCGATGTGCAGCGCCAGCTGCGCGTCGCCCAGCGAGTGGGCGGAGAGGTTGATCTCGACAACCGGCCGGCGGCCTGCCGCGCGGTGCTCGCCCAGCATCCGGATCGCGCGGGTCACCACCCAGCGGTCGATCTCGCGGATCAGCCCGAAGCGCTCTGCGACCGGCAGGAAGCTGCCGGGGGGGATCAGATCCCCGTGGACGTCCACCATCCGCACCAGCAGCTCGTGTTGTGTGGTAAGACCGGTCGCGGTTTCCACCACTGGTTGGGCGTGCAGCACGAGACGGTCCTCATCAAGCGCCGCTCTGATCCGCTCCGCCCATTCCAGGCGCGCCTCGATGTGCGCCTGTCCGCGGCCGGCGCCGCCGTAGGTGACGCTGCGGTCGCGCCCGGCCTCCTTGGCGTCATACATCGCGAGGTCCGCGTTGATCAGCGCCTCCTCGGCGCTCAGCTGCTCGGCGCCCTGCAGCGGGGCCACGCCGATCGAGGCGGTGATCGGTCGCTCGCGGCCGCCCGGCCCGCGCGGGGCGCGCTCCTGGCGCACCACCTCAAGCAGCGAGTCGGCGAGGCTCTCCGCCTCTTCACTCTCTCCGATCGGGGTGAGGATCGCGAACTCGTCGCCGCCGAGGCGCGCCAGCGTGTCGCTTTCGCGCAGACGGCTCGCCAGTGCCCCCGCCACGCGCACGATCAGCTCATCGCCGGCGCTGTGGCCGAGGGTGTCGTTGACCTCCTTGAAGGAGTCGAGGTCCAGCACCATCACCGCACCGGCATGGCCGTAGCGCTCGCCCCGTGCGAGGTGCTCCTCCAGGCTGCGCTCATACGCGCGACGGTTGAGCAGACCGGTGAGCGGGTCGTGGTCGGCCATGTGCTTCAGTTCGGCCTCATAGCGGCTGCGGGCCTGCGCTTCCTCGCTGCGTGCTTGCTCCAGCGCCCGCTCGGCCTGATCGCGCTCCGCCAGGCGGCGGGCGACGAGCGCCTGCGCGTAGCGCTCCCGGCGGCGCGCCTGCACGCCGAGGGTTGCCACCATCAGCGTGAGCATTGCGCCTACCAGCAAGATCGCCAGCGCCAGCGAGCGATCGGGGGAGGGCTTGGCGACTGCCAGCGTCCAGATGCGCCCCGCCACCGCGATACGCGAGGTGACCGGGCTCTCCAGCGTGCCGGACGCAAGCAGCGTCACGCTTCCTTCCCGCAGGGCGAACGCGGTGCCCGGAGGGGTCGCACGCACCAGCGCGGGCCTCAGCAGCGCGTAGCTGTAGCCGATCGAGGCGAAGCCCCGCAGCGGGCCATGCGCGCCTTTTGCCGGCGGTTGGCTGCCGGGTGGTGGGGTTCCGCGTGGTGGGGCGCCGGGCAGGCTTCCGGGTGGGGGCGCGCCGGATGGGGGGAGGCCGGGTGGCGGCGCGCCGGATGGCGGTGGGGTGGGCTGGGGGTCGTAGACCGGCACGTACAGCACGGTGCCGGCGCCGGCGCGGTTCATCAGGCGCAGGGTCGGCGTGGCGCGCGGCTGGCCGGAGTGGGCCGCCGCCTCCAGCGTGGCCAGGCGTTTGGGCTCCGCGGCCACGTCCAAGCCGAGGCTCGAGGGGCCACCCGTGCGGCGGTCGCTGTCGAGCACCACGTAGTACTCGCTCATTCGTGGCGCCTTGCGCCGGATACCGGTCCGCGTGGAGGCCAGCTCGATCGGGCCGTGCTCACGTTCGAAGCCGCGGCGTTGCGGCGCCGCCACTGCTTCCATCAGCCCCACGCCGTCGATCCCCGGTTCGCGCTCCAACCCGCGGGCCGCGGCCGCGAAGATCGCGTTGTGAGCACCCCAGTCGGCGCCGACGCTCGCCGCGAGCTCGGCGGTGCGCTGGATCGCCGCGTCCACCGTGTACAGCGCCTGAGTGCGGATGTTCGTCGCGAGCGTCGCCCGCCGCGCCTGGGCTTCATGCTGCGCATGGCGCTCGGCGAGGAACGTGCCGGCAGCGGTGAGCGTCGCCACGCACACGGTCACGGCGGCAGGCAGCCATGCTCGCTGTCGCTCTCCCCGGGCCACGTTGTACATATCGGCGCATACGGGAAGGACCTAAATATCGAAAGAGTCGAGCCGTTCGGGGTACAAGGCGAGCGCCGTTTGTGCTACGAAGGCCCCGCGATGCAAGCTGTGGAGAACATGGCGAGGCAGCGGGTCCCGCGGGGGTCCCCCGCCGTGGGCTGGCGGGTGGTGGCGGCGTACGGCGCGGTGGCGGCAGCCACCCAGATGCTGTGGCTCACGTATGCGGCGATCACGACCGAATCGGCCCACCGCTACGGAGTGTCGGTGGGCGCGATCGGATGGCTGGCGGAGATCTTCCCACTGCTGTACGTGGTGCTGGCGATCCCCGCGGGCGCCCTGCTCGATCGCTGGTTTCGCCCATCCCTGGCGCTCGGAGGCGCGCTGGTCGCTGCGGGTGGGTTGGTGCGCCTGGGCGGGCTGACATTCGCGTGGGCGCTGGTGGGGCAGTCGCTGATCGCACTCGCCCAGCCGGTGGTGATGAGCGCGGTGGCGAAGCTCCCCGGCGAATACCTGCCAACGCACTCGCGCGCGCTCGGGATCTCGCTCGCCTCGGCCGCGGGCTTCGTCGGGATGCTCGCCGCGCTGCTGCTCGGCCCGCTGCTGGGCGCCTCGCGCCTGGAGCTGCTGCTGGAGATCCAGGCCGCGCTCGCCGTGCTCGCGGCCATCGCGCTCGCGCTGACGCTGCGCCGGCGCGGCAGCGGGGAAGGGGAGCAGACCGCGATCGAAAGGGGCGTCGCGCGGGCGCTGTGGGCGCGCCCGGAGATCCGCGTGATGTCGGGCCTCGCGTTCCTCGGCTTCGGCGTGTTCGTCGCGCTCTCCACCTGGCTGCAGACGCTGCTGCAGCCCTCCGGCATCTCCGAAACCGCGGCCGGCGCGCTGCTGGTGGGGATGATCCTCGCGGGTGTAGTGGGCTGCGCGGTGCTGCCAGCGGCGATCGCAGCCCGTGGGGCGGAGCGCCGGTTCATGGCGGCGGTGGTCGTCGTCGGCGGCCTCGGCTGCGTCGCGCTAGGGGTGCTGCCGGGGATCGCGGGGCGGGCGGTGGTGATGGCGGCGATGGGCGCGGTGCTGCTCCCCGCGCTGCCGGTGCTGATGACTGTCGCCGAGCGACTGGCGGGCCCGGCGGCGGGCACCGCGGGGGCGATCGTGTGGATGGCGGGCAACCTCGGGGGGCTGGTGGTGGCGCTGCTTGTGCAGGCGCTTGTCCACCACCCGCTCGCCGCGTTCGTGGCGATGGGGGCCGTCGTGCTGTTCGCGATCCCGCTCGCCACCCGGATGGTGACGCTGCGGGGGATCTCCGATGCTCCGTCCGGGGAGGGGGCCACGGCGGACCGTCAGCCGCATCGCACGTCGGGGGTGGGGGCCTCAGCGGATGGTGGGCCCGATCGCACGCCGGAGCCGGGGGAGCTCGCGGCGGCGCGGCCGGCGGGACCCTAAATCGGCTGATCCGCCAGCCAGTCCAGCACTTCGGCGGGGTTGCGGTGCGGTGGGAACACCGGGTAGAACACCTTCGCGATGCGCCGCTGGTGGGCAATCAGGGTGAGGCGCCGGTAGAAGATCCTGCCGGCGGCCTCGAACGTCGGCAGCCCCAGCACGTGCGCCAGCTGCAGCTCGGAATCGCTCAACAGCGGGTAGGGGATGTGCTCGCGCCCGGCAAACTCCCTCTGCTCCTCATGTGGCTGGGCGCTAAGGCCGAGCACCGAGGCGCCGTAGGCCGCGAGCTCGAGCACGTGGTCGCGGAAGGCACAGCTCTGCGGCGTGCAGCCGCGGGCACCGGGGATCTCGTCCCAGCCCTCGGGCAATGGTTCGCCCGGCACCCCCGTGCGTGGGTAGACGTACACAACGGCGAGGCGCTCGGTGGCCGCGGCGAGGTTGAGCTGCTCGCCTAGCGTGGAGCTGAGCGTCACGCTCGGCAGCTCCATCCCCCGCAGGTGGTCGGCGGCCCCGTCGTCGATCGGGACAGGGATGTCGGCGGGGAGATATCGGTAGCTCTCTGTCATCTTCCTCATTCTTCCAAAGGACCGCTGGTTTTTGCTTCCTGGAGCTTTAGTTTGGTTCCATTCATCATGATTGGCGTGGTCAGCATGAATCTTCGCAGGCATCGGATGATTGAAATGCGAGCTTGAGCTTTGTGTGGAGCGCCCGCAAGTGTTCTACCCGTCGAGCGGCCCCTAAACGCTCGACTTGCCGGGCGGCCGGCAAGCGCGTGGCCGGGAGCGCGCACACGCGTCTCGTTGCCCACGCGGCACCCGGGTGCCCTACGGCTGGGCATGTCGACTGTGCTCGAGTGTCGATTGAGCGGCCCGTGGCATCGCAAGGTACTACCCGCCGGTGCTGCCAAAGCCGCCGCGGCTGTGTGGGTCGGGATCGTGCACGCTCCACTGTGCCCGGCCGGCGCGCACGAAAACCCCCTGGGCGATCCTGCTGCCCGCTGGGATCGTGGTGGGGGAGGCGGTGAAGTTCAGCAACTGCAGTCGCACCTCATCCGTCGGGCCGCGGTAGTCCTCGTCGATGATCCCCACCGCGTGCGGCTGCATCACGCCGAACTTCCGCGGGGTGGAGGAGCGCAGGCACACCAGCAGGCACCACTCGGGAGGAGTCGCGATCACCAGTCCCGTGCCTACCAGCGCGATCTCCCCGGGTGCGATCTCCGCCGCTTCGGCGGTGCAGAGGTCGAAGCCGTGGGAGCCGGGCGTCGCATAGTGCGGCGGCTGCGCGGCGTCGTGCAGCAAATGGATCGGCACGTCCATCGGTCTCGCTCCCGGGGTCAGGCGCGGCGGGTGCCGCAGCGTTCGCCGGAGCCTATCGGTGGGCCAGGAGCGCGGCGGCTACTGCCCCTCCCCGTCGGCTGTGGGCCGACGGGGAGAGCGATCGCTCGCGCCCTGTCCGGAGCGCCGCGCGACGCTGGCCAGTCTGTAGCGCCGTATCCGCGGGCCCCGTCCGGGGGCGGTGAGCGATTCCTCGGGGAGCAGCAGGAACCGTCGTGGAGTGCTGGGCATCGAGTGGGAGAGGGAGCGGGTCATGGGACGATATTGCCCCACCGCGCCCTTCCTGCCTTTGGACCGCGGTCCAAAATGCGTCGTCGGCGGGTCTCGCTGATGACCTCGCACCGCCTTGTGCTACCTCCGTTGATCTCCCGGTATGATCCGTCCTATGTCCCGATCGGGCAAATTGAAGCCGGCCTGAGGCGCCGATGGCTGTCAAGTTGCATCGCTGCAGCGTCATGTTCATCAAGGGCCCGCATCCCTGCTGGCGGGTGCAGAAGGCGCTCGATGACTCCGGGGTGGAGTACGAGATCGTCAAGCACTCCGCGATCCGCGGCAGGCGCACCGATCTGATCGAACGCAGCGGGCAGAAGATGCTCCCCGTGGTCGAGCTGCCGGACGGCACATTGGTGCGCGAGGAGTCGGCGCGGCTCGCGGAGCGCATCCGCGCGGGTGAGCTAGGGGAGCGTCCGGCCGCATGAAGTCGGGTCTGGAAGACGCGATGCCGTGTGGCCGGCTAGAATGACCGGCCCACGCGGATGTAGCTCAGTTGGCTAGAGCGTCTGCTTGCCATGCAGAAGGTCGTGGGTTCGAGTCCCATCATCCGCTCTGGAGAAAGCCCCGCTCATGGCTCGTCGCGCGGTTTCCGACTTCCCCTGAGGTGGCGCGGGATGCCACGCGTTTCGTGCTCTATCCGTTCTGCGGCAGTGGGGAAGTGCTGCGCTTGGCAGTGGGTGACCTTGACCTGCTTGTCGCAGGTCCGCCCTGCCAGCGTTTCTCGGCTTGTCTGCCACGGCCATTCCGCACTGGCCTAGTGACATCGACGCGATCGTCCGCGAAACGCGCCACACGAGCGGCGAATTCGTAGGGGTGATCGCTTGACCCCCGAGCCGGGAGACCCAAACCCTTCATTTTGTGAAGT
>JBEKYV010000179.1:0-7004 GCA_049510515.1 Solirubrobacteraceae bacterium
CCCGGCTCCTGCGCCCGTGCCGCGAGCGCGTGCAGGGCCGCGTCGAGCAGAGCAGGATGCAGGCCATACCGCTCGGCCTCCCCCGCGCCCTCCTCGGGCAGCGCCACCTCCGCGAACAGCTCCTCCCCGCGGCGCCACACCGCGCGCAGGCCCTGGAAGGAGGGGCCGTATTCGAGGCCGGCAGCGGCCAGCGCGTCGTAAAGCTCCTCGACATCGACCTCCTCGGCGCCAGACGGCGGCCACTCGCCGGCGAGCGTTGCCACCTCTCGCTCGGCGTTGGCGTGGGCTGCCCGCTCGAGCGGCGCGAGCCTACCCTCGGCGTTGCGCACCCACTCCTCGCCGCCCCAGATCTCACCTGTGTTCGTGCGCGCGCCCTCCGGGCGCGAGTAGATGCCCACGCTCCGGCAGCCGCTCGCGTCCGGCTCGCCGACTACCACCTGGATCTGCACCGCCTGCTCCCCCACCAGCGTCAGCGGCGCCTGCAGCGTCAGCTCGCGCAGCTCCTCGGCGCCGAGCTGTGTGCCGGCGTGCAGCGCCAGCTCGACGAACGCGGTGCCCGGCAGCAGCGCCGTGCCGAGTGCGGCGTGGTCGGCCAGCCACGGCTGCGCGTCGAGCGAGAGACGGCCGGTGAGCACGTGGCTGGCGCCGTCGGCCAGCGCGATCGCGGCGCCCAGCAGCGGATGGCCCGCCGCGCCGAGGCCGGCCGCGCCCACGTCGCCGGCGCCGGCCGCGGGGCGCAGCCAGTAGCGCTCGCGCTGGAAGGCGTACGGGGGCAGCACGACCGGCCGGGCGCCGGGGCGCTCCAGCAGCGCGCGCCACTCGACCTCCGCGCCGTGCACCCACGCCTGCGCGAGCGAGGTGAGGAAGCGGCGCGGGCCGCCGTCGTCGCGGCGCAGTGAGCCAATGATGGTGGCGCCCGTCTCCTGCAGGCCGATCGCCAGCACCGGGTGGGGGCCGACCTCCACGAACAGGCGCCGGCCGGCGGCGAGCAACGCGCGCGTCACCTCGTCGAAACGCACCGTCTCGCGCAGGTTGCGATACCAGTACTCGCCGTCCAGCTCCGCCGTGCTCAGCGGGCCGGCGGTGACCGTCGAGTGGAACGGGATCTCGCCCTCGCGCGGCACGATCGGAGCGCAGCCCTCGAGCAGCTCGGCGCGGATCGCCTCGACCTGCGCCGAGTGCGCGGCGTAGTCGACGGCGATCATCCGCGCACGCACGCCGTCGGCCTCGAACCGCGCCACCAGCTGCTCGAGCGCCGCCACCTCTCCCGAGAGCACCACCGCGCCGGGGCCGTTGACGGCCGCGAGGCTCGCACGACCCCCCAAGGGCGCAAGCAGCGGCTCGACCTCATCCCGCCCGAGCGCGACCGAGGCCATCCCGCCGTGGCCGGCGAGCGCGACCAGCGCGCGGCCGCGCAGCGCGATCACCCGTGCGCCGTCCGCCAGCGTCAGACCGCCGGCCACGCACGCCGCCGCGATCTCACCCTGCGAGTGGCCGACGACGACGGCAGGGGGCACCCCGCAGGCGCGCCACAGCTCGGCGAGCGACACCATCACCGCCCACAGCGCCGGCTGTACGACGTCCACGTGCGCGAGTCCGGGGGCACCGGGCGCGCCGCGCAGGACATCCTCCAGGCGCCAGCCAACGAACGGCTCGAGCGCGTCGGCGCACTCCGCCAGCCGCCGCGCGAACAGCTGCGAGCTGTCCAGCAACTCGACCGCCATCCCCTCCCACTGGCCGCCCTGGCCGGGGAACAGGAACACGGCGCCGCCGGTCGAGGCGGCCGCGGCGCCGGCCGCAGTGGCCGCGCTGCCGGTCACGATCGGGGCGGCCGCCTCCTCGGCCTCGCCACGCGCCAGCGCGCCGAGACCCCACAGCAGCTGCTCCCGGTCGCCGAGCAGCACCGCGCGCTGCTCCAGCCGCGGGCGGCCCGCGAGCGCGAGTGCCACGTCGGCCGGGTCGAGCTCGGGGCTCTCCGCCAGCAGCTCGCCCAGGCCTCGCGCCTGCGCCTGCAGGCCCTCCGCCCCGCGGCCGGAGAGGATCCAGGGCAGCAGGCTCGCCGGGGGAAGGGCAGGGGGGGCGGGGGCAGTGGTGGCAGGCCCGGCGCCTGCTGTCACGAGTCCCAGGCTGTTTGACGGCGACGGTTGACCGGCCGGGAGTGGAGCCGACATTTGCTCGTGCTGGGGAGACTCTTCGATGATCACGTGCGCGTTGGTGCCGCTGATCCCGAACGAGGAGATGCCCGCGCGACGCGTGCGCCCGTTGCGCGGCCACGGCCGCTCCTCGGTCAGCAGCGCCACCTGGCCGGCCTCCCAATCGACCTCGCTGCTCGGCCGCTCAACGTGCAGGGTGCGGGGGAGCCGCTCGCGTTGCAGCGCCATCAGCACCTTGATCACACCCGCGATCCCCGAGGCCGCGGCGGCGTGGCCGATGTTGGACTTGATCGAGCCCAACCACAGAGGGGAGTCGGCGGGGCGATCCTGGCCGTAGGTCGCCAGCAACGCCTGCGCCTCGATCGGGTCGCCCAACGTCGTGCCCGTCCCGTGCGCCTCAACCGCGTCCACGTCGCTCGGGTCGAGGCCCGCGTTCGCCAACGCCTGCAGGATCACCCGCTGCTGAGAGGGGCCGTTCGGCGCCGTCAGCCCGTTGCTCGCCCCGTCCTGGTTGACCGCGCTGCCCTTCAGCACGCCGAGGATCGGGTGGCCGTGGCGCCGCGCGTCGGAGAGACGCTCCAGCATGATCATCCCCGCACCCTCGCTCCAACCCGTCCCGTCGGCGGCGTCGCTGAAGGACTTGCAACGACCGTCCGGCGCGAGGCCACGCTGGCGGCTGAACTCCACGAACAGCCCCGGCGTGGCCATCACCGTCACGCCGCCCGCCAGCGCCAGCGAGCACTCGCCCTGACGCAGCGCGCTCGCCGCCAGGTGCAGCGCCACCAGCGAGGAGGAGCAGGCCGTGTCGACCGACACAGCCGGGCCCTCCAGGCCGAAGGTGTAGGCGACGCGGCCCGACACCACGCTCGTGAGGCTCCCCGTCAGCAGATACCCATCGACGCCCTCGCCCGCCGATCCGGCCCCATACCCGCTCGAGCCCACACCGGCGAACACGCCGGTGCTGCTGCCACGCAGCGCGGCCGGGTCGATCCCGGCGGCCTCGATCGCCTCCCAGCACACCTCCAGCAGCAGCCGCTGCTGCGGGTCCATCGCCAGCGCCTCACGCGGGCTGACACCGAAGAAGCCGGCATCGAACTCGCCCGCGCCCTCCAGGAAACCGCCCTCGAGCACGTAGCTGCTGCCGGAGTGCGCGGGATCGGGGTCGTACAGCCCCTCCAGATCCCAGCCCCGGTCCTGAGGGAAGCCACCGATCGCGTCGCGCCCGGCCGCCAGCAGCTCCCACAGCTCCTCGGCGGAGCGCACCCCTCCCGGGAAGCGGCAGCCGACGCCCACCACCGCGATCGGCTCATCCGCGCGTGTGGCGCGCTGCGCCGGCAGCTTCACGCCCGCGCGCTCGTCCAGCAGCTCGCCGACCAGGAACTTCGCCAGCGCCAGCGGCGTCGGGTGATCGAACACCAACGTCGCCGGCAGCTGCATCCCGGCCTCGCCCGCCAGCCGGTTGCGCAGCTCGACCGCCGCCAGCGAGTCGAAGCCGAGATCCTTGAACGCCAGGCTCGCGTCGACCCGCTCCGCCGAAGCGTGGCCGAGCACCGCCGCCGCATGCTCGCGCACCAGCGCCACCGCCACCTGCTCGCGCTCGTGCTCCTCCAGGCCCGCCAGCCGCTGCGCCAACACGCCGCGGCTGCGCGAGCGCCTGCGCCCCGACGCCGGCGCGCGCACCAGCTCACTCAGCATCGGGGGCAGCACCCCATCGCCGGCGAAGCCACGCAACACCGCCAGATCCAGAGCGACCGGCGCCAGCGAAACACGATCCCGCCGCCACGCGGCGTCGAACGCCGCCAACCCCTGCTCGGGCGAGAAGGGCTTCACCCCTGAGCGCTCCATCTGCGCGCGCTCGCCCTCACCCAAGCTCTCGGCCATCCCCGCGCCCGCCCACGGGCCCCACGCCAGCGAGCTGCCCACCAAGCCCTTCGCACGCCGGTAGGACGCCAGCCCGTCGAGGAACGCGTTCCCCGCCGCGTACGCCGCCTGGCCCGCGTTGCCGAGCGTCCCCGCCAGCGAGGAGAACAGCACGAACGCGCGCAGATCCAACCCCTCCGTCAGCTCGTGCAAGTGCCACGCGCCACCCACCTTCGGCGCCAACACGCCGTGCACGCGCTCCTGCGTCAACGAGCCGACCAGCGCGTCGTCCAGCACGCCCGCCGCGTGTACCACGCCTACCAGCGGGCGCTCCGGCGCGACCCCCTCCAGCAGCGCCCTCACCTGCTCGCGATCGGCGACATCGCACGCCGCCACGCTCACGCTTGCGCCCAGCGCCTGGAGCTCCTCGACCAGCTCCTCCACACCCTCGGCCTCCCGGCCGCGACGGCTCGCCAGCAGCACGCTCCGCACCCCGTGACGCTCCACCAGATGCCGCGCCACGAGCGCGCCCAGGCCACCCGTGCCACCCGTGATCAACACCGTGCCCTCGCCCGCCAGCGGCGGCGCGGGGATCCGCAACACGTTCTTGCCGGTGTGCCGCGCCTGGCTCATCGCGCGCAACACGCCCACAGCGTCACCCGCGTCCCACACCCGCACCGGCAGGCCCGCCAACGAGCCAGCCTCGAACAGCGCCACCAGCTCCAGCAACATCTCCTGGATGCGATCCGGGCCCGCCTCCATCACATCGAACGGCCGGTACGCCACACCGGGATACGCCGCCCTTACCTCGGCCGTCTCGCGGATGTCGGTCTTGCCCATCTCCAGCATGCGCCCGCCCTCGCTCAGCAGCCCCAGCGAGGCGTCCACGTACTCGCCCGCCAGCGAGTTCAGCACCACGTCGATGCCGGCGTCCGCAAACCGCTCGCCGAACTCCAGATCGCGCGAGGACGCGATCCGCTCCCCGTCCAAGCCCATGCCTTCCAGCACGCCCCACTTGCCCTCGCTCGCCGTGCCCCACACCTCCAACCCCAGGTGCTGGGCCAGCTGCAGCGCCGCGATCCCCACTCCGCCCGCCGCCGCGTGCACCAGCAGCCGCTCGCCCCGCTGGGCGCCGGCCAGATCCACGAGGCCGTAGTAGGCCGTCAGATAGACGATCGGCACCGACGCCGCCCGCGCCCACGACCAACCCTCCGGAATCCGCACAAGGAACCGGCGGTCCATCGCCGCGCTGGACCCGAACGCGCCATCCAGCAGGCCCATCACACGATCGCCGACCGCCAGATCCTCCACCCCCGGGCCAACCTCCGCCACCACGCCGGCGCCCTCGCCGCCAATCACCACCTCGCCGGGGTACAACCCGAGAACGCTCAGCACGTCGCGGAAGTTCACGCCCGCCGCGCGCACCGCCACGCGCACCTCGCCCACGCCGAGCGGGGCGCCCGCGCCCTCGGCGGGATCGATGACGCTGAGATCCTCCAACACGCCGCCGCCGCCGGAGAGGCCCAGCCGCCAGCCGCCGCTCGCGCCAGCCTCCGCCTCGTCCCCGACCTCCACCTCGCCGCCGGCCAGCGCAGCGACGGCCGCGCCGGGTCCCACCGCCAGCCCACCCTCCACGACACCCTCGCCGGCCCGCACCAGCCGTGGAGCGAATAGCTCACCACCGCGCACCGCGACCTGGGGCTCGCCCAACCGCGCCGCGCTCGCGAGGGCCGCGCGCGTCTGCGCCTCGTCCTCCACGTCGACCTCCTCCACGTCGACCAGCACCAGGCGCCCGGGGTGCTCCGACTGCACCGCGCGCACCAGCCCCCACACCGCAGCGCCCGCCAGGTCCTTCACGCCCTCGCCGCCGACGCCCACCGCGCCGCATGTCACCACCGCCAGCCGGCTGCTGGGGTCATCCTCGGCCGCCAGCCAGCCCTGCAGGCGCGCCAAGATATCGCCCACCACCGCGTGCACGCCGTCCACACCGGTCGTCTGCGCACTGGTCGTCTGCGCGGCGCAAACCACCACCGACCCATCCCACTCATCCTCATCGATGGGCTCGCGCACGTCCGGCACCGCCACCCACTCCAGCGCGAACATGGCATCGCGCTGCCCGCCGGCCGTGCCGCCGAGCCCCTCCGTCGCGGCCGCCCGCAACGTCAGCGACGCGACCGACGCCACCACGCCATCCTCGTCGGCCGCCACCAGCGACACGCCGTCGCCCGCCGCCGCCAGCCGCGCGCGCAGCCGCGTCGCGCCCGTCACGTGCAGATCCACCCCGCCCCACACGAACGGCAGCCGCGGCGCGCTGGAGCCCTCGACGGGGCTCAGCAGCGACGCGGCGTGCAGCGCGGCGTCGAGCAGCGCCGGATGCACGCCGTAGGAGCCTGCCTCCTCGCGCCGGTGCTCGTCCAGCTCGACCTCGGCGAACACCTCCTCGCCACGCCGCCACACGCCGCGCAGGCCCTGGAAGGCCGGGCCATACTCGAGACCCGCGCCGGCCAGGCCGTCGTAGATGTCCTCGACGTCGACCTCCGCGGCCCCGGGCGGCGGCCACTCGCCGCTCAGCTCGGCGGCGGCCACGCCGTCGAGCGTCGCCGCCCGCCCGGCGGCCAGCACGCCGCTCGCGTGACGCACCCACCGCGCTCGCTCGCCGTCGGGCGTGGTCGCCTCGGCGCGGGCGTACACCTCGACGGCTCGGGTCGCCGGAACGGCGTCGTCCGGCTCCCCCACCACCACCTGCACCTGCACCGCGGCACGCTGGGAGGAGTCGGCGGGCAGGCCGGCGGGCGGGCGGGCATCCAACACCAGCGGCGCCTCCATCACCAGCTCCCGCAGCGTGCCGCAGCCGAGCTGCCCGCCCGCGTACAGCGCCAGCTCCACGAGCGCCGTGCCCGGCAGCAGCACGGTGCCCGCCACCGCGTGGTCGGCCAGCCACGGGTGCGTCTCCAGTGAGAGGCGCCCGGTGAACAGCCACCCCTCGCTGTC
>JBEKYV010000018.1:0-17830 GCA_049510515.1 Solirubrobacteraceae bacterium
CGGGTCCTCCATCTCGCGGCCGTGGCCGTAAAACCAGAGGCCGCCCGCCACCGTCAGCTTTACTTGCAAGCCCTCGGCGCGGAGCGTGGCGACGGCGTCGGCGGCAATATCGGGGCCCTTATTCGGATCAATGCGGCCCAGGAAAAGGACGCGCGGCGCGTCCACGACACGCCAGCGGGCGATGGTCGCTGAGGGTGCCTGCTTTGTTGTAGTGGGCGGCTTCTCGGTTATCGCCAACCGTTTCATCCGAGCGACTGAGGATGTCGACTTCTTGGTCCCTGATAACACCGCTAACGACCAACGTGTGCTGGCGGCTCTTGTCAAGCTTGACGGCGTACGTTTGCGTGACGAGGCTCCACTTCAGGAAGAGCACCTACTCGGTCGTACGCACCTACGGGCGAAGACACGAGCCGGAGTGATTGACATCATGCGCGGTGGCCTACCCCCACTCGACTACGAGACCGTCGAGGAACGCGCAATACACGTCGAGGATGACAGCGTCAGGTACTTGGTCGCCGGCTTGAGCAGCATCGTCGGCTTCAAGCGCCTTGCAGGCCGCCCACGCGATCGAAACGACCTGATCGGCTTGGAAGGGATCTACGGCGCGCTCCCTATCGAGTCGATTCCCGGACTCGACACCTGAATCTCCCGCCCCACCCCGTCCCCACACAACGCGACCCATCCGAGGCCGCCCTGGAGGCGGGCCTATCAAAACAAACTGCCCCCGCGCCACGCCAACACCAGGTATGACACGGGGGCCGTCTGCAACCCAAAACTCAGCTCAGCCGCTCCACCAACATCGCCATCCCCATGCCACCCGCCACGCACATCGACTCGATGCCGTAGGTGCCGTCGAGCGTCTGCAGGTCATTGATCAACGTGGTCATGATCCGGGCGCCGGTCATGCCGAAGGGGTGGCCGAGGGCGATCGCTCCGCCGAAGGGGTTGAGCTTCTCGTCGGGGATGCCGAGCTCCTCTTTGCAGGGGACGATCTGCGCGGCGAACGCCTCGTTGATCTCGACCACGTCGATGTCGCTCATCGACATGCCCGTGTTCTTCAGCAGCTGCTGGATCGCGGGGATCGGGCCGAGGCCCATCACCTCGGGGCGGATCGCCACCACCGTGGAGGCGAGGATCTTCACCTTTGGCTTCAGCCCCATCTCCCGCGCGCGCTCCTCGGAGGTGACCAGCAGCGCGGCCGCGCCGTCGTTGAGCGGACAGGCGTTGCCCGCCGTCACCGTGCCGTTCGGCCTGAACGCCGGCTTCAGCGACGCCAGCTTCTCAAGCGTCGTGCCAGGGCGCGGGCCGTCGTCCTTGGAGACCACCTGCTCGGGGATCTCGATCTCGTTGCCTTCGCGGTCGGTGTCTTTGTGCGCCGGCGCCGTCACGGGGACGATTTCCACGTCGTAGTGGCCCGACTCCTGCGCCGTCACCGCGCGCGTCTGGGAGATCAAGGCCCACTCGTCCTGTGCCTCGCGGCTGACTTTCTTCTCCTCCGCCACGTTCTCGGCGGTGAGTCCCATCGGGATGTAGACGTTGTAGATCGACCCCTCCGAGCCATCCAGCTTGGGGTGGAATTCGAACTCTCCCCCCTGCGTGGCGCGCGAGACGGCCTCCACGCCGCAGGCGATGTAGGTGTCGCCCTCGCCCGCCTTGATCGCGTGGAAGGCCATCCGCGTGGTCTGCAGCGAGGAGGCGCAGAAGCGGTTGACCGTGGTGCCGGGCACGTGGAAGTCGATCCCCGCCAGCAGCGACGCGTTGCGCCCGATGTTGTAGCCCGACTCGCCCTCGGCGAAGCCGCACCCCATCATCACGTCCACGATCGAGCTCGACTCCAGCTGCGGGTTGCGCTCCAGGATCGCTTTCAACGGGATCGCCGCCAAATCGTCGGCGCGCACCGATTTGAGCGATCCCTTCACTGCCCGCCCGATCGGCGTGCGTATGGCGTCAACGATTACGGCGTCAGGCATGCGAAGCTTCTCCTTGTCGTTTTTGTCTCCCGGCAGCGCGGCATCGACCCGCCTCCCCCGTCGGGCACCCTACCACTTCACAAAATGAAGGGTTGGGGCCCGAAAAAATTGCATTTGCACCAGAGCCTCACCGGCCGGCGGGCTGGTGGTGGAGGAGGACGAGAGGGCGGAGGACGAGGGGGCGGAGGAGGGATCGAGGGAGGAGGAAGAGAGGAGGAGGGATCGGTCTCAGAGGTCCAAACGCGACACGCCCAGCTCGTCGAAGCCCACGTGATGGGCAAGCTCATGGCGCACGGTTCTCACGACCTGCTCGCGCAGCAGCTCGGGGTCGTGGCCGAAGTCACGTCGCAGCGTGTCCCTGAAGATCACGATGCGATCGTGCGCGGGGGATCCGAACACCCGGTCACGCATCTGGTCGCCCTGGTAGAGGCCGTACGCGCCCGCCGCACGGCCCTTGTCGGAGATCACCACCGCCACGTGGCGCAGCGCGTTGCGCAGCAGGTCGGGCAGCTCGTCGAGCGCATCGCGCACCAGCTCTTCGAAGTCCTCGTCGTTGAGCGGGTCGAGCGCCATGAACTCCGATTCCTCGGGGTCCACCGCCAGCCCTTCGCGGCCGAGGTCCTCCGCGCGGCGCACGATCTTTTCGAACTCCTCCTCGGACTCCGGGTCGTGCCAGCCCGCCATGCGCACCGCCACGAAGGCGATCACGGTGCTCAACAGCGCCACCGCCGCGATCCCCAGGATCAGATCCTCCACCGCCCGCACCACCCCCACCGAGCTGAAGCCCTCGCCCACCACGATCACCACGAGGCCCAGCGACAGCGCGATCAGCGCCGCCAGGCCGATCTTCCTCAGCTGGCCGTAGGCTCCGGGAGGCTTGGGTGCGCGCATAATGATTTGGGCCCGCCCGCCCCCGCCCGCCCCGTCATCCTCACTTGAGCGTCCGGGCAATCACGAGCCGCTGGATCTCGTTGGTGCCCTCGTAGATCTGAGTGATCTTTGCGTCTCGCATCATGCGCTCCACCGGATACTCCTTGACGTAACCGTACCCCCCCAGCACCTGCACCGCCTCGACGGTCACTGCCATCGCGGTGTCCGAGCAGAACACCTTCGCCATCGAGGAGTACTTCGCACGCTGTGGATCGCCGCGATCAGCCATCGCACACGCCTTGTACAAGAGCTCCCGCGCAGCCGCCGTGCGTGTTTCCATATCGGCCAGCTTGAACTGGATCGCCTGGTGCTCGATGATCGGCTTACCGAACTGCACGCGCTCGCGGGCATACCCGACGGCGTAGTCGGTTGCCCCCTGGGCGATCCCCACCGCCTGCGCGGCCGCCCCCAGGCGCGTGCGCTCCAGCGTCCCGAGCGCCACCCGCATGCCCCTGCCGACCTCACCGATCACGTTCTGGAGCGGCACCCTCACGTCCTCGAAGATCGGCTGCCCCGTCGGCGAGGCGCGGATCCCCAGCTTGTGCTCCAGCTTGCCGACGCTGAACCCCGGCCGGTCGGCCTCAACCACGAACGCGGTGATCCGCCGGCTCTCGCGGTCGGTGACCGCGAAGCAGATGTAGAAGTCCGCCACCCCGAGGTTGGAGATCCAGTTCTTGGTGCCGTTGATCACCCACTCATCGCCGTCTCTCACCGCTGTCGTTTTCATCCCCGCGGGATCCGAGCCGGCCTCGGGCTCCGAGAGCGCGAACGCCGGCGACCACTCCCCGCTCGCGCACTTCGGCAGGAAGCGCTCCTTGAGCTCCTCGCTGCCGAACAGCTGGATCGGCAACGTCCCCAGCTCCTGCACCATCAGGATCAGCGCCACCGAGGCGTCCACCTTGGCGATCTCCTCGACCGCCATGTTCAGCATCAGCGTGCCGGTGCCGGTGCCCCCGTACTCGATCGGGAAGGGCAGCCCGAGGATGTCCTGCTCGCCCAGGATCTTGCGGATATCCCACGGGTACTCGGCCTGCTCGTCGATCTCCGCCGATCGCGGCGCCATCTTCTCCTGCGCGATCTGGGCGATCGTGGCGCAGAAGTCGAGGTGCTCCTGCGGGATCGTGTAGACGTCGCTGATTGCCTCCATTGACTGGATGCTAGTGCCCTCAGGCACCGGTGGGAGTCCTCAGCCCCAAAGTCCCCTGGATACGCGGCGCTCCGTCGATTGCCGCAGGCGGCCCGGCCTACGCTTCGTCGATTGCCGCAGGCGTCGGGTCGCTACGCTCCGTCGATGGCCGCAGACGATGAGCCCTCCGAGATCCCTCTCGAGCCCGCTCGAGTCGCCGAGTGGCTTGTCGAGAATCCCGGCGTGCAGCTGGTGGACGTTCGCGAGGATTACGAGCGTCAGGCCGGCCACATCGAGGGCAGCCGTCACATCGAGCTCAACCAGCTCACCGCACAGGCCGCCACGCTCACGGCCGACCGGCCAGTTGTCTTCTACTGCCGGGTCGGGTCGCGCTCGCTGATGGCCGCCCAGGCGTTCCGAGCAGCCGGCTTCCAGGCCCACTCGATGAGTGGCGGACTCGTGCGCTGGGCGCAGGAGGGCCGACCGCTCTCGCCCGAGGACGGCCACGTGGCCGAGCATTGACCAACCCGACCAAAAAAACCGCGATAAGAGGAGATTCGACATGGAGGCATCCGAGTACCCCAACGTGACCGTCGGCGAGGGCTACGCCGTGGGCGGCCTCGACGCGCTGGGCGAGGGCCACGGCTTTCGCAAGGTGCGCAAGGGCCTCGGCGTCACCGCGTTCGGCGTCAACGCGATCGTGATGCCCGCCGGCTACCAGACCGGGCGCCACTACCACGACACCCAGGAGGAGCTGTACTTCGTGCACCGCGGCACGATCGAGATGGAGTTTGGCGACGGCACGGTGCACCGCCTCGGGGAGGGCAGCTTCGCGCGCGTCGACGCCCCCACTGTTCGCCGCGTGCGCAACGTCGGCGAGGGCGACGCGATCTACCTGTGCGCCGGCGGCAAGGACGGCTACGTCGGTCGCGACGGCCACGCCCCGGAGGGCGACGAGCGCGTCAGCGCGGTTGGCGGACCTCCCGGCGCGGCTGGGGCGGGTCCGATCGACGGGGCTTGAGCGCCTGGGCCACCCGGCGCGGGCCGGTCGCAGGCGGATGTCTCTTGGGCAGCGGGGCGTGGCCGAGCGACCGGTCGCTCTCAGTTCAGCAAGCCGCGGACGTAGCGCTGGTCCTGCTGCCCCAGCGTCGTGGTTGTCGGCCGGATCCCGAGCGCATTGTCCAACCCGGTGGCAAGCGGCATCCACGTGAGCAACAGGTAGGCCCCAAACACGAGCGCCGTCGTGCGCAGCGCGCGCGAGCGAGAAAGCGCCGCCAACGGCAGCACCCACAGCACATACCACGGCAATACCCAGCTCAACGTCAGCAGCAACGCCATCGTCGCCCAGCCCGAGGCCGTCAACGCGTCCCGCCGCCGCCATGCCCATACGCTGCAGCTCACCACCGTCAGCACCAGAGCGATGCTGAGCAGGCTGCGCATCGTTTCCGTCTCCCCGCCCTGCCCCAGCGCGAGACCGAGCAGGTTGGGCAGGCCCATCGGAATCACCAGGCGGCCCTGGGCGCCGAGGTCTGGCAGGTGTGCTCCGAACGCGACCACCGTGCACGCCCCCAGCACGATCCCCCCCGCGATCAACCCCAATACCACCTGCGCCAACCGGCGCGGAGCTCTGAGCAGGCCCGCCAGAACCACCGGGACGATGATCGCCGCTGAGGCCTTCAACGCAATCGCCGCCGCCAGCACCACCCCTGCCCCCAGCTCCGGTGTGGCCAACGGCCACAGCCAGGCGTGCAGGCGTGTTGGGGACTCCTCATGGGGGACACCCACGCCGGGCGAGACCCCCGGAGCACGCGCGCGCAGCAGCAGGTAGAAGGCGAGCGTGATGCAGAACATCATGAAGAAGTCGTTGTGGTCGCCCCCGAGGCCCCACACGAGGATCAGCGGGTTGAGGCCGACCAGCACGATCGCCGTCACCGGGTCACGGCCGAGCAGACGCGCGCACCTCCACACCAGCGAAATCGTGGCGAGGCTGAGCACCATCAGCAAGACCTTGAACGCCCACAGTGAGCCCGCCAGCCCAAGCGGCACCACCGCGTAGGTGATCAGCGTGAACAGGGGGCCGTAGGGAGTCAGCAGCTGATGCCAGTTGCTGAGCGCGTAGCTGGGGTCGTTGTGGGGTCCGAGCGCGGGGATCGTGGTGTAGGGGTCGAGGCCATGCAGCATCCCCATGCGCCCGTAGTTGATGTAGTTGAACACGTCCGTCAGCGACAGCGGCGGCGAGAGCAACAGGATCGCGTGGACGCCGACGATCGTCGCGATCGCCCAACGCGCCCGCAGCAGCGGCACATACCGCAGGCCCACCACGTACGCGGCGTACATGCTCACCAGCGCCCCCGTCAGCAGCGCCTTGGTCACCCGTGCGCTGCGCGTGAACCACGGCCACAAACCGCCCAGCGGGCCGGCCAGCCAATGCGGGAAAAAGCCGACGTGGGAGGGCGAGGATAGGAAGCTCGGGCGGTCGGCGGCGGCGAGCACGATCAGCAGCACACACACACCGATCCAGATCAGCACCCCCGCGCCGATCACCGTCTCGCCGCGGGTGCGCGCCCGCGAGTCGGCGCGCTTGCGCTTGGAAACGCTGGCCTTGCTCGAGGATGTGCCCTTGCGGGCGATGTCGGCCGGGTCGTCGAGCAGCGTGTCCCGCAGGGGAAATGTGGTTGCGTCAGTCGACATACCAGAGGGGGCCCGGTGACAACCGGACCCCCCCAAGGTTACTGCTCTATGTCGATGGTCTGACGATCCTCGCCTCGCGAACTACACCACTCAGGGCGTGGCCCCCAAGCGACCGCAGACTGACGGTGTGGCGACTCTAGATCGCCTGGACGTTGACGGCCTTTGGTCCCTTGTCGCCCTGCTCCGGGTCGTAGGACACCTTGGCGCCCTCCTGGAGCGAGCGGTAACCCTCGCCATTGATTCCGGTGTGGTGGACGAACAGATCCTTGTCCCCGTCATCCGGGGTGATGAAGCCGAATCCCTTGTCGTCGCTAAACCACTTCACTGTGCCAGTAGGCATGTGACATTCCTCCACGATTCGTGCGTGCTGCTGCGCGGAGGATGCTGCGAAGAGCTTCGACCTGCGAGAGCTTGCACTGCTTTATGCCGGTTATCTGCCCGGCCCAATCGGTCACGACGGTAGCAGGTAGAGCAGCGAACGTGTTCTCCAGATGTTGACGTGGCTAGGGTTGATCGATGAGCGCCGAACCACCTGCCCTCGCTCCTGCCGTGCTCACATCGTTGACCGGCGACACCGCGGGGCGGCATCTGAGCGCCGCGCAGGTCGTCGAGCGCCTGCGGCTGTGGAACCCTGCATCGCCGGCCCGGCCGGTGGGGGATCGCCCGCGCGTGTTCCTCAATATGGCGTCCACCGCCGACGGGCGCGCCACCCTCGAGGGACGCTCGGGGCCGATCGGCAACCGCGCCGACAAAGAGCTCTTCCTTTCGCTGCGCACCGCCGTTGACGCGGTGCTGTTCGGGGCGGGCACCGCGCGCGCCGAGCGCTACCGCCGGCTCGTGAAAGACGAGGCGCGGCGGCGGCTGCGCGTGGAGCGGGGGCTGGCGGCGGAACCGCTCGCCTGCATCGTCTCCGCCAGCCTTACGCTCTCCCCGGAGAGCGTCCCGCTGCTCGGGGACCCCGACGCGCGAGTCGTGATCCTCACGCCCTCCGCCGCGGGGGAGCTGCCGGCGGGCGTTGCTCCCGTCGAGTACGTGCGCGCCGCGCGCGAGGGGCAGCTCGACCTGCGGGCCGCGCTCGCCGAGCTGCACACGCGGTGGGGAGTGCGAACCGTGATGTGCGAGGGGGGACCCCACCTGAACGGCGCCCTGCTCGCCGCCGGAGTCGTGGACGAGCTGTTTCTCACGCTTGCCCCCAAGCTCGGCGGCGGCGCCAGCCCGCAGGCCTCGTTGCGGATCGTGTGCGGCCCGGACCTCTCTCCGCCGGTCGAGCTTGAGCTGCGCGACGTGCTCGAGAGTGAAGGATGCTTGCTGCTGCGCTATGGCGTGGGGGGCGGCGGCGCGCGGTAGCCGGCGACGCTCGCCTGCTTCTCCTCCGGCGTCTCAGATGCTTCAGCTGCCGGCTCCTGCGGATTGCCACGCACACCCGCGGCTCGTGAACGCCGCGCGCCGATCCGGCCCCGGCCGGTGTGAAGCGCCACGTTGAGCACCACGCTGTTGGGCACCAGCACCGAGCCCTCGTCGGTGGCAAACGTGGTGTACAGCAGCCCCAGCGAGCTGACCACGCCCTCCAGCTGGCCCGCCAGCGGGCCACCCTGCAGGCGCACGTGGTCGCCCACGCGGAACGGGCCGGCGCTGAGCAGCACGGTTCCCGCGATCAGGTTGCCGAGCGTCTGCTGTGCAGCCAGCCCCAGCACCACCGCCGTGAACGCACCGCCGAGCGCCAGCGTGCGTTCTTCGACGCCCGCCACCCTCAACCCGACGATCAGCGCCACCACGATAGTCACCAGCCGGATCAGGAAGCCCACAGTTCCCGCGGTGGCGGGGTCCATCCGCCTGAAGAGCGCCGGCGCGAGGGCGCGGCCAGCGTCCCGTGCCACTCCCCAACCGAGGATCAGCAACAAGATCACCGTGGCGATTTGCACCGCACTGTCGGCCCCCGGCGTCTTTCCCTTGCTGACGCCGAAAAGGGACGCGCGATGGTCGTAGAGCACCACCACCGCGACGAACAGCACCGCCAGCACCAGCCCCTCCACCCTTGCGCGTTTGAGCTCGCGGGGGCTCACCTGTTCCTCCAGCCCCACCTCGCGCCATGCCTGGCTGCGGGTCTCGAACATGCGCTGCGGGGTCTTCGGCAGTGGTGGAGTGCGTGGCATCGGTCTCACCAGCGTATCCGCGGCTCACTGGGGCGCGGGCCACCTCAGCCTGGCTGCTCGCCGCGCGCGCGGCCGATACACGCCGGGGCGCCCGTCGCCTCCGCAACAGCACCCTCCCCCCTCCTCCCCCTTTTCCGCGCAACCCTCAAACAGCGAATGCCACCGTGCAGATCCCGCCGAAGGCGATGCAGTAGATCCCGAACGGGCTCAGCCGGTTGGTCTCGAAGAATCTCAGCAGGAACTTCACCGCGAGAAACGTGGTGGCGGCGGCGCAGAGGCCGGCGACCAGCGCCGGGCCGCGCACGCCGTCGCCCTGCGCGCCCAGCAGTTCGGGCAGCTTCAGCGCGGCGGCCGCGAGGATCACGGGGGTGGCGAGCAGGAACGAGTAGCGGGCGGCGTCCTCGTTGGAGAGCCCCGCCAGCAGGCCACCGCCCATCGCGAAGCCCGAGCGCGAGATGCCGGGGATCAGCGCGGCAGCCTGTGAGGTGCCGATCGCGATCGCCTGGCGCCAGCTGAGCTTGGCGATGCGGGCGTCGCCGTCGCCGAGGTAGTCGCCTTGCTTGGGAGGGCGCTTGCGCAGCCGCTCAAAGATCAGCAGCGCCACCCCGTTGACGATCAGGAAGGCCGCCGCGATCGCGGCTGACGCGAACAGTTTGCGCAGTGATTCCTGAAGCGCCAGCCCGAGGATGCCGGCAGGCACCGTGCCCACGATCAGCAGCCAGCCGAGGCGCGCGTACACGTCGTCCTCGGCGATCTTGCGCACTCGCAGCGAGCGCAGGATGCCGCCGACGATCTTGATCCAGTCCCGCACGAAGAACAGCAGCAGCGTGAGCGCCGTGGCGAAGTGGGTGGCGACGAGGAACGTGAGGAAGAATTTGTCGTTCTGGTGGATGTTCCACCCGAACAGCCGCGGCAGCACCACCGCGTGCCCGAGGCTCGAGATCGGAAACGGCTCGGCGATCCCCTGCGTGAGGCCGAGGACGATCGCCTGGAAGTAGGAGATTGGGTGGTGCATATACGCGAGAGCTTAAGGCGCCCGGCGGCGGGCGTGTGCACGTCGGGGCGAACGTCGGCGAAGTCTGATACTGTGCTAGAGTATTAGGACACTATGCGGGGAGGCATGGGAACGCGATGGCTCGCAGAGGGACAGACGCACGAAGCCCACACCCAGCGACCCCGCACGCAATCACAACGAGGGCTGCCTGCACACTCGCTGTGACTTTGACGATCTGCGCGGCGTTGGTAGCGCCCGTGCGGGTGAATGCCTCCGGCGCGGCGCGACTCGTCGCCGCGCCGGAAGCAACCTCGGCGACACTCACGCCGGAAGCAACCACCGCCGCGCTCACACCCACGCTCGCCCCCAACCGGCCCGGCGCCAAGGGCGCGCTGACGCTTGCGCTTCAGTACACGGGCGGCGAAGATGGCGTGCCCTCGCCGGTGCACCGCTCGGTGCTCAGCCTCCCCGCGGGGCTGACGCTCGAAGTGCCGAGCCTGCGCAGCTGCAGTGCGGCCCGCCTGCAGGCCTTCGGCCCCAAGGGCTGCCCACCGCAGTCGCTGATCGGACACGGGCACGCGCTGGCCAAGGCGCTCGCGGGATCGAACGTGATCGAAGAGCAGGTCGCGCTGTGGGCCTTCATCGGCCCCCCGCAGGGCAGCAACCCGACGCTCGAGCTGCTCGGCGAAGGCTCCACGCCGGTGCCGGCGTCGGTGGTCATCACCGGCACCGTCGTCCCCGCTCACGCCCCCTACGGCGAACAGCTCGTGATCCCGATCCCCCCGGTCCCCTCGCTGCCCTCGGTGTCGGAAACCTCGCTCGCCAACCTCACGCTCACGATCGGCACCGGCGGCCCGCATCCGGCGCGCGGCGCCAACACGGTAGTCGTGCCACGCTGCCCCGCCGGCGGCTGGCCGTTCGCCGCGGCCTTCACCTACGCCGACGGCTCCTCTGGCAGCACCGTCGCCAAGCAGCCCTGCCCGGCGAAGGTCAGGCGACGCACCACGAGAGCCGCCAACGCTCGCGTCGTTGCTCCGCGAGCGAGGAACGCGGCGACCGTCTCGCTGCACGAGAGCGGCAACCTGCACCTCACCAGCAAACGCGGCTTCACGCTCAACGAGCAGGGCTCCGCCTCGGGCACGTTCAACGGCACGATCCGTGTGCGCCTGACGATCGTCTCCAGCAGCCACGTGCGCGCGGAAGTGAGCATCTCCCGCAGCGGCGGCTCGATCTCGGGGCAGGCCACCGCGAGCTATCGCAAGAGTGGCACCAGCGCCAGCTTCACCGGCTCGATGTCGGTCAGCAGCGGCAGCGGCAGCTACAGCCACGCGCACGGCTCCGGCCTCAGCTTCGACGGCACCATCCAGAACTCCAACGACGCGATCGCCGTGCGCCTCAGCGGCCCGATCTCCGATTGAGCGGACCGGTGGTTGGTGTGCCGAGCAAACAACACACTGCACCCACCCCCTGCGCTCGCGGGCTCGCGCCCGGCGCACACGTGAGGAGGATCGATGCTGGAGCTGCGTGAGCTCGTCAAGCACTACCCCGCGATCGGCGGCGAGCCGGTGCGGGCGGTGGACGGGGTGTCGCTGCGGGTGGAGCCAGGCGAGATGGTGGCGCTGTACGGGCCCAGCGGCTCGGGCAAGACGACGCTGCTGCTGATGATCGCCACTTTGCTGGCGCCCACCTCGGGTACGGTGTTGATCGGCGGGCGCGACATCTCTGAGCTGAGCGAGCGTGAGGCATCGCGCTTCCGGCTCACCGAGCTGGGCTTCATCCGCCAGAATTTCGACCTGCTGCCGGGCGTCAGCGCGATCGACAACGCCGTGCTGAAGCTGCTGAAGACCCACCGCTGGAGCGCCGCCCAGCGCGAGGTCGCGCCGCTACTGGAACGGTTGGGGCTCGGGGAGCGGCTGCGCCACCGCGCCGAGACGCTGTCGATGGGCGAGCGCCAGCGGGTGATGATTGCGCGGGCGCTCTCCACCGGGCCCAGCCTGCTGCTCGCGGATGAGCCCACCGGCAGCCTCGACACCCGGCGCGGGCGCGAAGTGCTGGAGCTGCTGCGCGGACTCTGCCACGAGCGGGGCGTGGCGGTTGTGCTCGTCAGCCACGACCCGATGGCCGCCGAGTACGCCGACCGCGCGCTCGCGCTACGCGACGGGCGGCTCGGCGAGCACACGGCTGAGCGGGTCCTCGTGTGAAACCTGCCAACGTCCTGCGCCTCTACCGCGTCCGCCTGCGGGCGCGCCTGGCGCAGGAGTGCCTGGCGGTGCTGGGGATCGCCGCCGGGGTGGCGCTGCTGTTCGCCTCGCAGATCTCCAGCTCCTCCCTGCAAAGCTCCGTCGGAGAGCTCACCCACGGGATCGCCGGCGACGCCACGCTGCAGCTGATGGCGCGCTCGCCGCAGGGCTTCCCGCAGAGCACGCTCGCGTTGGTGCGCGCGATCCCCGGCGTGCGCACTGCGGCGCCGCTTTTGGAAGCCAACGCCAACGCCTCCGGACCGCGAGGCAGCCAGTCGGTGGAGCTGATCGGCGCCGACTCCACCCTCGCCAAGCTCGGCGGCACGCTGGTGCGTCACGCCGAACTTACGCCCTTCGGCGGCGTCGGCGCGATCGTGCTCCCCGCGCCGCTCTCGCACGCGATCGGCGTGACCCGGTTCGGCCAGGAAGCCACCTTCCAGCTGGCCGGCCGCACCGCCACCGCGCCGCTGTACGAGCAGCTGCACGCCCACCAGATCGGCGCGCTCGTCAACACCCCGGTCGCGCTGGCGCCGCTGGCGTTCGCCCAGGAACTCGCGGGGGTGGGCGCGCGCGTGAGCCGCATCCTCGTACGACCCTCGCCTGGGGCGGAAGCGCAGGTGCGCGCGGCGCTCCAGCGGATCGCCGCCGGCCGGCTGAACGTCGAGCCGATCGGCTACGACCAGACGCTGTTCGCGAAGGCCGCCGCGGCGAGCAACCAGTCCACGGCGCTGTTCGCGACGATCAGCGCTTTGGTGGGGTTTCTGTTCGCGTTCAACGCGATGCTTTTGACGGTGCCGCAGCGGCGGCGTCTGATCACCGACCTGCGCCGCGCCGGCTACACCCCGCGCACGGTGATGGCGGTGCTGCTGCTCGACGCGCTCGTGTTGGGGGTCGTCGCGTGTGTCCTCGGTTTGGCGCTCGGCGATGAGCTCTCGATCCACGTGTTCCACTCCAACCCCGCCTTCCTCTCGCTCGCGTTTGCGCTCGGCAGCGCGCGCGAAGTGAGCTGGCAGGCCGTCGCGCTCGCCGCGGGCGGGGGGATGGCGGCGGCGATCGTGGCGGTGCTGAGCCCGCTGCGCGACATCTTCTCGAAGGATCCCCTCGCGGCGATCTCCGGCCCCCGTCCCCTAACCGCCGCGCCCGCCGACCTTCCCCGCGAGGCCGGCACGACCGCTCCGCGCGGCCGCCGTGGCGCCCTCGACGCCGCACGCACCCGGTTGGGGCAAGCGTCCCTGCTCCCTCTCGCCGGCCTCGCCTGCCTCGCCGGCGCCACCGCAATCCTGCTGGCCGCGCCCGACGCGGCGCTGCCGGGGATGGTGCTGCTGTTCGCGGCGCTGCTGTTGGAGCTGCCGCTCGCGCTGGGCGCCACGCTCGCGCTGGTCAAGCGCTTGGCGGGCGGGATCACCAGCCCCGTGGCGCACGTCGCGACGATGGAGCTGCGCGCGGCCCGCGCGCGAGCGCTGGCGATCGCGGCGACCGGCGCCGTGGCGGTGTTCGGCAGCGTCGCCATCCAGGGCGCGCACGGCGACCTGCTGGCGGGCCTCGAAGGGGCCTCGCGCGACATGAACGCCTTCACCGACGTGTGGGTGGCGCCGGCCGGCTCCTACAACCTGCTGCAAACCGCGCCGTTTGCCCCCACGCTGCAAGGGCGCCTGCAGCGGCTGCCGGGCGTGCGCACCGTGGGCCTCTACCGCAGCGGCCTGCTCGACTACGGCGAGCGCCGCGTGCTGGTGATCGCGCCGCCGCGCACCGCCGTGCCGCTGGTGCCCGCCGGCCAGATCGTGCAGGGCAACCCGCAACAGGCGACCGCGCGTCTGCGCGCCGGCGGCTGGGTGGTGCTGTCGCGGGCGCTCGCCGAAGAACACCACCTGCGCATCGGCGAGGCGTTCACGCTGCCCAGTCCCGACCCGCGAACGTTCCGCGTCGCGGCGCTTTCCACCAACCTCAGCTGGGAGCCGGGCGCGATCGTGATGAGCGCCTCCGACTATGCCCGCGCGTGGGGCAGCGCGGACGCGACCGCCTACGCGATCACGCTCGACCCGGGCATCACCCCCGGCCAGGACGCGCGCGAGATCGAACGGGCGCTGGGCCCGGCCTCCCGATCCGGGCTGGCGGTGGAGACGGCAGCGCAGCACGCCGCCAAGCAGAGCGCGCTCAGCCGCGAGGCGATCGCGGTCGGCACCGAGATCGCGGCGCTGATCCCGCTCGCCGCGGTGCTGGCGATGGCGGCGGCGATGGGCGCGCTGGTGTGGCAGCGCCGCCCGCGCCTGGCGAAGCTCAAGCTGGAGGGGCTGGCGCGCGCCGAACTGTGGCGCACGATCCTGCTCGAGAGCCTGCTGCTGGTTGGCGTGGGCTGCCTGACGGGGGCGATCTTCGGCCTCTACGGCCAGCAGCTCGCCGACCGTGCGCTAGCCGACGCGATCAACTTCCCCGTGGTGCGTTCGGTCACGGTGCTGCCGGGACTCGAGAGCCTCGCGCTGGTGTGCGCCACCGCGCTCGCGATCCTCGCGCTCCCCGGCTACATCGCCGCCTGTGTGCCGGCGGCGCTGGCGTTGCAGGATTGACGTGTTGACACCCGACGCCGGCCAAGGGGCTCTGAAGCGCTCTTCGGCTACCGCTTCCTCTTCGTCTTGCCGTGCGCATTGTGTTTCTTCTTATGAGACACCTTCTTCTGCTTGGGGCACCCGGTAACCGAGATCTTCGTTTCCTGATTGATCTTGAGCCCGTTCTGCCCGACCATTTCCGTCGGCATCAACAGCTTGCCGGCGGCCTGGGCCTGGCAGAGGTTCCCGTTCGCGGTGAGCGCCGGGTATTCCCGCTCGGGTAGGGTGAGTTCGAACGTCGAGAACGGCACATCCGGGACGGTCGCGAACGTCGCGGTCGTGATGCCCTGTTTGCTGATGAACGTTTCGCCGTGCACCTGGACGGTCACGCCGTCCTCGCCGATGAGCACGATGATCAGTTCGGGGTACTTGGCGCCACCGTGGGAGACGAAGTACGCCGGGCCGCTCAGGCCGCCTTCCAGGACCGGGGTGCTCACCTTCGCTTCGCCGACGCGGGAGGCCTTGGGGCAGTTCGCGGGGTTTTCTGCGAACACCTTTTCGGTGCACGCCTTCTGCAGCGTTTTCAACGGCGAGGGCAGCTGTTTGGGCAGGCTGACCTTGACCTTCGCGACATTCGCCGTGGTACCCCGCGGGGCGTTGGGAAGGGTGAGGTTGACGTGCAGGCTCGCGCCTTCGGTGCGGGAGGTCTTCGCGGCGGTGGACACCTTGAATTCCGGTTTGAACGACAGCGACCCGCAGTTGGTGACCTGGAACGGGTTGGAGACGTTCGCGGTGGCGCCTTCTGAGCTTTCGAGCTGCCCGGTGAGCTTCGTCGGTTCGCAGCTGGTCGGGTTGAACACGAACCCGGGGCGGTTGACCGTCACGTTGATGTGCTGCAACTGCAGCGGGATGCCATCCAGGATCGTCGGGAACGGGTCGCTGACGACAGTCAGCTGCGCGGTCGTCGGGTCAACCTCGACCTTCGAGCGGACGACCTCGGTCCCGAGGTTGAACGGGCCGGCGACGGCGGGGACGACGACGTCCACGCCGAATGGGGCGCCCTTGTACGGGCCGGTGATGTAGGCCTTGCCGTCTTCGACGCTGTAGGGGTCGTTCCCGAGCCCGGCGCTTGCGATCACCTGCCCGATCTGGCTTGCCGCCGGGCACTGGCCGCTCGCGGCCTGCGGTTCCTCGCAGAGCTTTACGCCTTGTAGCGCCGCGGAGATCCCGGGTGGGAACTCCACGTCGAGTTTCCCGAGGGTCTGGTCTGCGTCGGGGCGGGTCATCGTCATCGTCAGCGTGCTGTATGCCCCGGCCTGGATGTTCGTCGTCCCGCCCTCGAACCCCGGCTGGAACGGGCGTGGGGTCGAGCAGGGCGTGCCTGCCGGACCCGAGGTGATCTGGAAGTGCGAGGAGGGCGACGCCGCCGGGGTACCCGACCACGGTTCAAATGAGCTTGCCGTCGTATACGTCCCGCACGATGCCGGTGTGCTCAACGGCGCCCGGTCGGTCCCAAAGAAGTCGAGCTTGAAATCGCTATAGGGCAGCTGCGGCGTTTCGGTGAACGTCGTCACGAGCTGCCCCGTGACCGGGTTCAGGGAGACCTGCCCCGCGACCTTGATCCGCACCCCCGCGACCGGGTCTTCGGCGTAGACGTACAGCGCGATCAGCGACCCGAACGGGTTTTCATTCTGCGTCGCAAGATATACCGCGCCGGTCAGCGGTTCCGGCAGCAACGGCGTGTTCGCTTCGACGGTGCCGACCTTCGACGCTTCCGGACAGGCCGGCGCTTCATCGTTATGCAACCCGATCTGTGCCTGCGAGCACGCCAGCAGCCCGTCTGCGGCCGCCGGGCTGACCTGCACCCCTTCCGGCAGCGCGACTGTCGTGTTCTTCACGTCAGCCTCGGCCAACCCCACCGGGTTTTCCGTGGATTCCTGCGGCACATGCACATCGACATTCAACCCCGTCGGGGTGCTCCCCCCCGTCCCATCCGGCGTCGTGGTGATCGTCGGGCTGAAATCGAGTTTTTCGCAGCCCACCAATTCGGGTAGCGACGCCGTTTTGGAATGAAAGACGCCTGGTTCCTCCCAGGAGTCCACGCTGAATGTCGCCGTGCGCGGCGCCCCACACGAAGTCGGGTTCGTCAACAACGGCACTTCCGGCGCCGACGTCGGACAGTTACCCTGAGACCGGCCGGTTTCCTGTTCGTCTTCGCCTTCACCCAAACCAAACTCGTATTCCTCTATTACTGGCTTCAAACAGGTTCCGCGTAGCGCATTGTGGCTTGGGTCATTCGGCACACCCCAGATCGTGACCTTGGTCGCGGCCACCCACACGGCCTGGCTGATATCAGACGAACGGATCGTCAAACCATAGTCACCGCCGGTCCGAACCGAAACGTCCAGAAACACCGGCGTGACATTAGCAACGACGAAGCCGAACTCGGCCGCGACACCCGGCGGCGGTTCCAGATTATAAACCGGCTGGGGAAATTCATGCAGGTTGCCGGGAAAGAATTCATGCATTTCGGATAGAGCGTCAGCCGACGCGGTGTAGACGTCGGCGACCCCGACCGCTGTTTCGCTCGAACAACTGGTGTATCCCCCATGGAGATCTGTAAAGGCTTGATAGCTGCACCGCGGCGTGGCGTTCGGATCCCCGACAAACCCCGGCGGCAGTTCCACCTCGGCATCCTTGAGATTGCCTTCCGGCAGCCATATAGCTTCCTTGTCTCCCGGGCGAGTTACTGGGTACCGTTCGACTTCGGTCGGGTTGGGAGCGTTCAGTACGAAGGTTGCCGTAAATGCATAGGGGTGCGACCCGGCCTGCACGTCGGGCGACCCATTCTGGTTGCGCGCCGAGACGGCGAATTTTTCCAGGCCGAAGCCGGCCATCGCGGGAGCGGCGAATAGAAGCGAGGCGAACAAAACACCAAGAGCAACCTTCAATACACCTTTGAAAGTGGTCATCGCGTCGCCCTCCGGTCGGTGTGCGCAGACTTCTTCGCCTTTGCCTTTTTCTTCGTTTTAGGGACGCACTTGCCTTTTTTGTTCTTTGTGTCGTCGAGTGGCCCGGGGCATTGCAGCCCCAGGCTCTCACAGAACCGTACGTGAGCGTCTCCACTCATACGGCTCCCACCAATCGGTCGCTTGGGCGTACTACTCGCCAGTGAGCAAAGAG
>JBEKYV010000180.1:0-7004 GCA_049510515.1 Solirubrobacteraceae bacterium
CAAGGGTTCCCACTCAAACTGTGCAAACACGCTCTCCGTTGGCCGGCCGAGCTCGCGCTCCAGCACCGCGCGCGCAAGCTCCGGTGCCATCGGCGGCGCTTCGTCGCGCAGCCGCGTCAGCGCCGCTTGATAGATCGTCTGGAACTCCGCCGGAATCGCGGGGCTGGCCGAGACGAACGACAGCATCTGCCCAGCCTTCATCAGCGCGCCCTTGGAGCGGCCGAGCAGCTCGGCGTAGCGCTCCGCCGTGCGGACGTGGAACTCGGTGCTGTCGGCGCCGGTGAGCTTGCCGCGCAGCCCCACCACCACCGCCTCGCCGGCGGTGCGGGCGGTGAGGCCCACCAGCGGGGCGGTGCGCCGCAAACGCCCACGGTCGAGGCCATCGCGCTTCGGCGTTGCGTCAGGTGCGTCAGGTGCGTCAGGTGCGTCTGGGGGAAACCTGGCGTCGGACATCAAACACGTCTCCTTCTCTATCTGAACACAACACCCCACCTCGACTGGGGCTGGCGTGGGAACACAAACTTTTTTGGCCCCAACCATTTGAGATTGGGTCTTCTTCTCATTTGGTAGCCCCAAAAAGGCCACCTCGACCCATCCGCTCCACCTTGCTCCTCCGCCGACCGCCCTGCCCCTCCTCCTACCTTTTCTCATTCTCACCGCTGACTGACGTTGACTAAGTGTATACTTAGCCGGGTCGATGTCAAGCACAACAGGCAAGAACTTGGACAAGCCCACGCCGAGCACCACCCGCGAGCGCATCGTGGACGAGGCGATGCGCCTGTTCAGCGAGCACGGCTACACCGCCACCAGCATCACCAAGATCGAGGCCGCCGCCGGGCTCACCCCGGGAGCGGGCGGCATCTACCACCACTTCGCCAGCAAGGAAGCGGTGCTCGCCGCGGGCATCGAGCGCCAGCTCGCACGCCTCGGCGCGCTCCGCGACATCCGGCAGGTGCTCGGATCGTTGGGCGACCTCAAAGCCGAGCTGACGCTTACCGCCCGCTACATTCTCGCCGAGCTCGACAGCGAGTCGGAGCTGCTGCGCATCCTCGCCTCCGAAGCGCGTCACCAGCCACAGCTGCTGAAGAATGCGGTCGACCAGCTGGTGAGCTCCACCTTCGAGGGTTTCGCCGCGTGGATCGCCGAACGCGCGGAGCGGCCAATCGCGGAGCAGGAGGCAACCGCGATCGCCGCCCTCGGCCTCGGCTCGCTGCTCTCCTCGCGCCTGCTGCGCGACGTGCTCGGCATCCCATCCGCGGTGGACGACGAGACGCTGGTCGATACCTGGGTGGAGCTGATGATGCGCGCGCTGGCCGCTCCGGCGCCCGAGCACTCGGCGTGATGGTGCGCGCGCTGGCCGGTCGGGCGCCCGAGCACTCGGCGTGATGGTGCGCGCGCTGGCCGGTCGGGCGCCCGAGCACTCGGCGTGACCCATCGGAGCCATGATGCCGTGACTCAGCCGCCCGGCAGCGCCAGGCGGTGCGAGCGGGCGATCTGCTCGGCCATCCGCTCGTCGACCCCGACCTCTCCGGCGATCTCCCGCCAGCGCGCGACGACATCGGTCACCTCCGCGAGGATCGCCTCGGCGCGGCCGCGCTTGAGTCCCCCCACGCGCGCCACCGCGCGCAGGTCGGCGACGGTGAACCCGTCGCGCTTGCCGTTGAGCGACATCTGGTGGCGGTCCAACCAGGGGTTGCCGGGCTGCCAGGCCCAGATCACGTCGTAGGCGGGCGCCAGCGACCACGCGCCCGTGCGATCCATGAGGAAGGCGATGTTCTTGACGTGGTCGTCCTGGTTGCGCGCGACCACGTTGAACACCATGCGCCGGAACTGCTGCTCGACGACGGGCGTCCCGAGGGCGAGGCGGCGGATCAGCAACAGCACCTGCTCGTAGCTGTAGGTGCCCGGCTCGTTGTAGCTCGAGTGCGCCAGCGCCCCCACCGTCTGCATGTGCAGCTTGCCCCCTCCGTCGGGGCGGTCGAAGCGGCGGGTCATGAAGTGCCGGCGACCGTTCTCCTCCAGCAGGCGGCACTCGGTCATCTCGATCCCGGACGCACGCGCCATTTTCGAGTAGGCATACTCCACCGCGCCCCAGCCCTGGGGGTCGGTGAGGCCGTGGTCGCCGGCGCGCGAGACGCCGTCGAACTTCAGCAGCCAGTGCCGGAAGCCCTCACCAACTTCGACCTGCCCCGAACGGACCTGACCCGTGGTGTCGTTGTAGGCGATGAACGCCTTCGGGCGCGCGCCGCCGGCGGAACTGCCGACGGCGAGGATCGCCTTCATCGCCTCCTCGTCGGGGTGCGCGCTCAACTCCGCCACGAACTCCGCGCGCTCGGCGAGCACCTCGCTGGCGAGACGAACGAGCGCCTCCACCTGGAGATCCTCGCCACCGGGGACCTCTGGCTGGTGGGAGGGCTGGAACTCCAACGCCCCCACCCCCCGGGTGCCCACGTAGCAGAGCCGTTGAACGACGTCGAAGCTCGCTTGGTCGCGCCCCTGCGAGGCCAGCCAGGCGTTGACCAGCGCCGTCCCCCAACGGTCGGGCAATGAGTCGGCGAGCAAGCCCGGGACACCACTGAACGCGTCGGGCGGCAGGCCGGGGAAGCTGTAAGGCTGCGTGCGCAGTGGCATGTGGACGGGCGCGATCTCGATGCCGCTGCGCACGAATGCCCGGTCGTACTGGAACGTGGCGTAGCGCGCACCCTCGGCGATCGACACCGCCGCGATCCTCGTCCCCCAGAGCATCACCGCCGCGACGGTCATGCGGCGGCGTCCGGCTCATCGCCCCACGTCCACGGCTGGCCGGGTGGCTCGGCGGGTCGATGCCCACCACTCGCGCGCCGGCGGCGCTTGCGTTGCTCGCGTTCCAGCTGCGCGATCGGGAGGTCGATCGATTCGGGGATCGCGACGTCCAGTCCTCCGAGCAGCCCCAGCGCGCGCAGCAGCTTGATCATCGAGGTCAGCTGCACCGACTCCCCCCGCTCCGCACGCTGCACTGTCGCCTGCCCTACTCCGGCTTCGTCGGCCAGCTCAGGTTGGGTCAAATTGCGCTCGAGGCGGTGACGCGCCAACCGGCGGCCGAGCTCGGCGAGGACAGCGGCGTCAGTGGTGAGGTCATCTAGATGCATCGATTTTGATGTGGTAAGGCCAGAAATGGCGGAGAAACATCTAATCTGATGCAGACAATAGCAGATATCGATAAGATCCACCGTAGGTTGGGAACCACGCCGCGCCGGGGCCAGTGCAAGCACCCGCTCCCATAGGTGATGGTTTATATGCCCTTTCATCTATAAAACATCACTACTGATGCTCTCTTGAAACCCACCACCCGTCATCTCATGCCCAGCATCAAGCTCTGAAGACGACCACCAAAAGTGAGATGAAGTCGTGTCCCCCGTCGAAGGGTCGTCGTGCGAGCGGAGCCGTTGAGCCTGGCGGAGCGCGAGCCACCGCGTCCTCGCGATTTAGGCGCGCGGTGGGCCTGTCGATTGTTCCTCCGCGGAAGAGGGCGCCTGCAGTAGAGCCTCCATCAGTGGCCGAGTATCAAAGTAGGAGCGTCCCTCGATGCAGCGATCACCGATCAGCGTGAAGCGGTCGGCCGCACCCCAGCTGAGTTTTCGTCCGTTGACGGTTGCAGAGCCCTCTAGCTCTATCAGCACCGCGTCTTGGTCTACGGCCCATCGCGCGACGCGCAGGGCGATGTCCGGGAACATCTGGACTGCATTGCTCAGCCACGCGACGACCCCCTCGGTGCCTTGAGGCTCGGTCATGCCGGGGTAGTAGTTGCTGGTGTCGGGGTGCATGAGGTCGCGGAAGTCCTCTGGTTTGGGCTCTGCCCAGTGTGCGGCGAAGCGATCCACGAAGCTGGCGGCGCGCGGGTAGGCGTCGAGCGACGGGACAGGCAGCCCGGCCTGGCGATAGACGGTTGCAGCGTCGAAGTAGCCTGTGTCGCGGTAAACAAGCCCGTCGCGGACAGTGCAGACGAAGGTGACGGGTACGTCGATGCAGCGCCCTATGGCTCTCTTGCCGAGGACGGGCGAGGAGATTGTGCCCGAGAAGCGGCCCCAGACCACCGTGGTGTCCCCCGTTGTGGCCTGCCCGTCGAAGTCTCCGCTGTAGTCAGGCAGCAGTTCGAAGAGCTGTGTATAGAAGGCGGCCAGCGCATCGTGTCCCTGGACTCGATCGGAGAGGCCCACACTCTCGTAGGAGCCCTGCGGATGGCAGAGCCCGATGATCGCGGGCACATCGTGGCGATTCTTCGCCGCGGCATACGTCTCCACCACCTGCTCGGCACCCGCTTCCAGGCTTGCGCTCATCGCGAGGCTCCTTTCATAAACATACTCAGAGTACGGAGCTGCATACTACAGGTATATAAAGATGAGTGGTCGATACCCTTCTCCGGTGCCGCCCCGAACCCAGAGCGAGCGTAAGCAAGCAACCGTCACTGCGCTGCTCAGCGCCGCTCGCAATTTGCTGGTCCGCGACGGCTACGCAGCGACATCTCTGGATGAGGTTGTTGCTCGCGCGGGACTCACCAAGGGCGCTCTCTACCACCACTTTGCCGGCAAGCAGGCCCTGTTCCGAGCCGTTTACGAACAGGAGCTTCAGCGGATGCTCGCCATGATCGAAGATCGCGCATCCAAAGGACGGGGCCAAAAGCGCGCGTGGGACGGCCTGCAAGCCGCATGCGAAGCGTTCTTGGACGCGAGCTTGGACCCCGCCATCCAGCGCATTACGCTCCTAGACGCTCCGACAGCGCTGGGCTGGGAGACGATGCGCGAAATCGAGAACAACACATCGCTCAGACTCCTAAAGCAGGCCCTGAAGCAAGCTATGGCCGAGGGCTCGATCACCCCAAGAGCCGTTGACCCCCTCGCGAATCTCCTGTTCGGAGCCATGTGCGAGGCCGCGATGGCAATTGCGCGCGAACCCAACCAAACCGCAAACGCGCGACGCACCCGGACAGAGCTACGCCGGCTTCTCAAGGCCGTGGCAGCACGGTAGATGGAGTGGACCCGGTTCCGCGGACAGTCTGGTGCATGAACCGTACGCCGCAAGTATCGCGGCTGCTTCGAACTCCGTCCCCAACTCGACCCCACCACCCCGGGCACAACCGTGCTCGGGGGAGCCAAAGGTCCAACCAGAAGAATCTCAGTCGCAGCTCGGGGGTTTACACAACGACCCTAATCTGTCGAAATGGAGAGGGGCGTACGTTGCGCAAACCCCTTGGTTGTGCGGGCGGAGCCGCTGAGCTTGCCGTAGAGCGCACAGACGCAAAGCGAGCACGCCACGATCGCGGGACTGTGCGAACGCCGGGCCGGCAGACGCGCGTCAAAGGCGGCCTGACGACGCAAAGAGCCCCAGCCGCGTCATCCCAAGGGAGAGAGGCGCACTGGGCCGTTCGCCTGGCAGAGTAGCAGCGCAGTCACCGTCCGAGTCGGTACAGCTGAGAGCATGTCACGGCTAGATCGCATCACCACTGTCCCGAACATCTGCCACGGGCAGCCCACGATCCGTGGTCTACGCTACCCGGTCGAGAGCCTTCTGGAGCTCCTGGCTTCGGGTATGACGATCGAGCAGATTATCGCCGATCATCCAGACCTCGAACGCGAGGATCTGCTCGCCGCTCTGGAGTTCGCGGCGCTGGCCGCTGGCGGGCACCGGGTCGTGCCGCTCGCCGCAGCATGAAATTCCTGATCGATGCTCAACTCCCGCTGCGGCTGTCCGACCTGTTGGTCGAAGCCAATCACGACAGTATCCATACCTCCAGCCTGCCAGACGGCAATCGAACCGGCGACCGCCAGCTTGCGGACATCGCCGACAGCGAGAACCGCGTGGTGGTCACAAAGGACCGCGACTTCCGCGATAGCCACCTGCTGCAAAACCTGCCACGCCGGCTCCTCGTGGTCGCCACCGGCAACATTGCCAACGACGACCTGCTCGCCCTGTTCGAGGCCAACACCTCAGCTTGATCGCTGACGCCTTCGAGAACGCCTCCCTCGTCGAAATCAGCGAGGCGAGCGTCGTCATACACGACGCTTGCTGGCGGGCTGACAGCGAGCCTCTGAAATCGGCCGAAGCGTCGACGTGGACGTGGTTGGTCGTGGTGGGCCGCTGTTGATCGCCTATCATGCTCGGGCTCGGGGTCTGGGGTCTGCAGCTTGGCGTAGCATCTTCTACATGTTGACTGTCGCTGAGGCTGCCGATCGGTTGGGTAGGAACCCCGAGACTGTCCGCCGATGGATTCGTTCTGGGCGCCTGCCAGCACGACGCGTCGGCGCCCGACACGCGATCGATGACCGCGACCTGCGCGTGATCGAGGACGAGCTGCACCCGATGTCCGAGTTGCCGGAGGAGTGGCGCGTCGGGGATGACGGCACCCCGGCGCTCAATTGGGTCGCCGCTCTCCATCGCTCACGCAGCGGCCATTGACGAAGCTCCTGGTTGTTGACGCGTCGGTGGCGGTCGCCGCGTGCCATACGCCGATTGGCTTCGCCAGCCTCCACGGGCACAAGCTCCTCGCACCACCGCTCATGGTGACGGAGGCGAGTTCGGCGCTGCACGAGATGGCCTGGCGGGGAGAGATCACCAAGCCTCGCGCCAAGACGATGCTGGGGCGCCTCCTCAAGGCTCCAGTAGAGATCCGCGCGCCCGACGGCTTGGTTCAGGCCGCGTGGAACGTCGCCGAAGCTTGGGTGGGCGAAGACATACGACGCGCATTACGTCGCGCTCGCCCGGCTGCTGAAGTGTCCGCTGGTGACGATCGACGAGCGGCTGATCCGGGGAGTTGCCCGGCTGAAGATCGCCGTAAGACCCCGTGAACTCTGAGCGCACCCATAACTCTCCTTCGATCCGCCAAGACGAAGCGCAACCACGCACCTTCGCCTAGTGGTCCATCCGTGAAGTTCGTGGATTGTTGAAGGGGTGTTGTGGTGGTTGCCGAAGTTGTCGCTGTCCTGTTCAGCGATGATGGGGGTTCGGTATGCCTGCGTTGGCGAAGAGCA
>JBEKYV010000181.1:0-6991 GCA_049510515.1 Solirubrobacteraceae bacterium
TCTCCGTATGCCTCCCACAGCAGTGATAGAGCCACCCGGTAGGGCTCCTCCACCGCCCTGTCGCCGCCGGGCAGGCGGAAGTACTGAAGGTGCGCCGCACGCTCGAAGCCGACGTAGTCGCCAACCAGAAACTCACCCCCCCAGATGTTGCCATCGGTGCCATACCCGGTGCCATCGAAGATCACCCCCACCACCGGCTCGCTGAGACCGTGCTCGCACATGCACGCCGCCATGTGCGCGTGGTGGTGCTGCACCGCCACCGTCGGCAGTCGCCGCTGCGCGAGCGCCCACCTCGTGCTGAGGTAGCCGGGGTGCAGGTCGTGCGCGATCACCGTTGGCGTCACCTCCAGCAAGCCCGACAGGTGCGCGATCGCGTGCTCGAAAGAGCGCATCGTCGCCTCGTTCTTGAGGTCGCCGATGTGGTGGCTGAGGAACAGCTCGCGCCCTCGCGAGAGGCAGACCGTGCTCTTCAGCTCCGGCCCCACCGCCAGCAGCGCAGGCAGCTCGAACGGCGCCCTCACGGGCTCGGGGGTGTAGCCGCGGGCGCGGCGGATCGACGTAGTTTCATCGCGCGCGCCCCCGACGTTCACGCAACGCACGATCGAATCGTCCACGCGAGTGTGTATCTCTCGCTCCCCGATCAGGAAAGCGTCGGCGATCCCCGCAAGGCGCTCGAGCGCATCCTCGTCGCGGAATGCGATCGGCTCGTCGGAGACATTCCCGCTGGTGGCGACCAGTACGTCGAGGCCGCCCGTGAAGAGCAGGTGATGCACCGGGGTGTAGGCGAGCATCGCTCCGTAGCTGCGGTTGCCTGGCGCGACCGCGGCGGCGAGCCCCTCGCTGGCGCCGTCGATGCGCTTGCGCACCAGCACGATCGGCCGCGCGGTGGCGCCGAGCAGTTGCGCTTCGGGCTCGCCCACCTGCGCATAGCGGCGGATCGTCTCCAGAGTTGGAGACATCACCGCGAACGGCTTCTCCTCTCGGCGCTTGCGTCGGCGCAGCCGCGCCACCGCATCCTCGTTGCGGGCGTCCACCATCAGGTGGTATCCCCCCAGGCCCTTGACCGCCACGACCGCGCCTTCGCGCAGCAAGCGGACGGTCTCCTCGATCGGGTCCGCCGGGCTGGGAGATTGGGTTCCCAAACGAACCAGCGCCACCCGCGGGCCGCACTCCCAGCAGGCCGTCGGCTGCGCGTGAAAGCGCCGGTCGCGCACGTCGTGGTACTCCCGCTCGCAGCGCTCGCACATCGGGAACACCGCCATCGTGGTCAGCTCGCGGTCGTAGGGGACCCCCTTGACGATCGAGTAACGGGGGCCGCAGTTGGTGCAGTTGATGTACGGGTAGCGGAAGCGGCGATCGGCGGGGTCCAGCAGCTCCCGCAAGCACTCCTCGCAAACGCACGTGTCGGGCGAGATCAGCGTGCGCGCCTGTCCGCGACCGTGCTCGCTGAGGTGGATCTCGAAGCGCTCCAGCACGCGCTCCTCACGGCGGCGCTCGAGCAGCGCCACCGACTCCACCCGCGCCAGCGCCGGCGCGCCTGAGTGGATCTCGAGGATGAACTCCTCCAGCGCCTGCGGGCGGCCCTGCACCTCGACAACCACGCCGTCGGAGTCGTTGCGCACCCAGCCTCCGAGCGCGTGACGCTCGGCAGCGCGAAACACGAACGGCCTGAAGCCCACTCCCTGCACGATCCCGCGGATCTGGTAGCGCCGCGTCTCGAGTCCCGCCAGACCGGGCTCAGTAGCCGGCTCGGACACCGGGCTGCCGCATGGCGGGCTGGAATTGGGGGCCATGACCGTCCTCCATCGACGCTCCTCAGCACAGCCGCGGGAGCTCGGCGCCGTAGAGCAACTCGACGACTGTCTCAGTGCCATCGGTACCCACGATCGTCACGGGGCTGCCCTCGCGTTCGCGCACCGTGCCCACGATCTGCGCCGCGCCACCGTTGGGGTGGCGGCGCACCACCTCGAGAATCTCAGCGGCGGCCCCCGGCGCGACCAGCATGCAGATGTTGCCCTCGTTGGCGAGGTACAGCGGGTCGACCCCCAGCATGTCCGCCGCCATCGCGGTTTCGTGCTGGATCGGCAACCGCTGCCGCTCGATCCGGATCGACACCCCGGCGCCCTCCGCCAGCTCGTTGAGCACCGTCCCGAGACCCCCGCGCGTGATGTCGCGCATGCAGCGCACGCTCCGGCCCTGCTCCTCCAGCACATCCCCGACCATCCCATCCAAGGGCGCGCAGTCGCTGAGCACGCGCTGCTCGAAGCCGAGGCCCTCGCGCAGCGAGAGGATGTGAATGCTGTGGTTGCCCAACCATCCTGTGACGATCACCGTATCCCCGGTCACCACGCGCCCGACCCCGAGCTCGAGGTCGCGCTCGAACAGGCCCACGCCGGCCGTGTTGATGAACAGCCTGTCGATCTCTCCGGCCCTCACCACCTTGGTGTCGCCCGCCACCACCTCCACACGCGCGGCGGCGGCGGCCTCGCGCACCGAGTCCAGCACCCGCTCCAGGTCGGCGAGCGCAAAGCCTTCCTCCAGCACCAGCGAAAGCGTCAGGTAACGCGGCACCGCGCCGCTGACTGCGAGATCGTTGACCGTGCCGCACACCGCCAGCTTGCCGATGTCGCCATTGCCGAAGAAGATCGGGTCGATCACAAACGAGTCGGTGGTGAGCGCGATGCGGTTGACCTCGAGCTCCAGCACCGCGCTGTCCTCCATGCGGCCGGAGTGCACAGCGCCGAGGCGCGGAGCGATCAGCTCGGCAATCAGCTCCTGGCTCATCCCCCCACCGGTGCCGTGGTCGAGCTGGATCACTCCGGTGGTCACGGGATCGGCACCACGCTGAAGGTGGGCAGGCTGTCCTGCGCGATCGCCGCGGCGAGTTCGGAGGTGGTGATGATTGTCGCGCAGTAGGACCCCAACCACTCCAGCGCCCGTGCCTGGTCCTCGGGGCGCGCCGAGACGACCGCATCGGGCGGGACGATCACGTTGTAGCCGCGAAAGAAGGCGTCGGCGGCGGTGGTCTGCACGCAGATCTGGGTCTGCATCCCGGTGATGATCACCGTGTCCACGCCGAGCTCCTGGAGACGGTCGTGCAGCTCGGTTTCGAAGAAGCCGCTGTCCTTGTTCTTCTCCACCACCACGTCCTCGGCGGCCAGGAACTCCTGCACGATGCGCGCGCCGTCGGAGCCCTTGGTCGCCGGCAGCCACCCGTCGTAGCGCTCGGCGTGGGGGTCGTCATCGAGGTTGATCAGCTGCAGGTGCACCACCGGCACGCCCAGCGTGCGCATCTCCGCGAGGAAGCGCTGCATCCCCGGCGTGAAGGCCGCGACGGCAGCTCTGCGCTCCTCGTTCTTGTTGACGAGGTCGTACTGCAGATCGTTTGTCAGCACCGCACAGTGCGCCATCGCGGTCTCCTATCCCTCACGCCTCGTCTTGGGGATCCACGGCGTTCGCCGCCATGGACCCAAAGCTTTGTGCTCTCGGGTGCTAGTCAGGTCGGCCAGACGGGGCCACCCCACACCCTCGACTCGCGCGAGCGGCAGTGGGGCGGCCATCCGTCCGGAGCTTGGCAGGACATCAGGCGTGCATCAACATATCGGATGAGTTTGAGTCTTTCTGGACTTCCTGCGCTCTATCCGGTAGCGTCGAAATCATGAACGCTTCTCCCAGCGACGCCACCTCCTCCTCCGCTCTCACCGGCGCAGGGGTTTCTCCCCCCAGTCGTGATGCGGATTGCGGCCGCGAGCGCCCCGCCGGCGCCACGACCAGTAGCGCCAATTCGTTTTCGACTCGGGGCGCCGACTACGACCACGCTCCGATCGAGTCGCGCTGGCACGCCGCGTGGACAGAGGCAGGCGCGTTCGCCGCGCCCCCACCGCAGGATGAGCGCGAGCCGGCATACGTGTTCGCGGGCTGTCCCTTCACCTCGGGGGACGCCCACATGGGACACATCCGCAGCTACACGATCGCCGACGCCTACGCGCGCTTTCTGCGCGCCCGCGGCCGTGCGGTGCTGTTCTCGCTGGGCTTCGACTCCTTCGGGCTGCCCGCGGAGCTCGAGGCGCAGCGGCGCGAGATCTCACCGCACGAATGGGTGGCACGTTGCTGCGAGCGGATGCGCGGCCAGTTCGAAGCGCTCGGCTACTCCTGCGATTGGGAGCGCAGCTTCGTCTCCTCCGAGCCCGAGCACTACCGCTGGACGCAGTGGCTGTTCCTGGCGATGCTCGAGCGTGGCCTGATCTACCGCCAGGAGGCGCAGGTCAGCTGGTGTGACTCCTGCCAGACGGTGCTCGCCACCCTGCAGGTCGAGGACGGCACCTGCTGGCGCTGCCACTCGGGGGTGCGCTTCGTGCGGATGCCCCAGTGGTTCATGCGAATCACCGCCTACGTGCAGGAGAACGAGCGCGGCCTCGAGGCGCTCACCGGCTGGGACAAGGCCGCGATCGGCGCCCAGCGCGCGGTGCTCGGCCGCGTCGACGGCGTGGAGTTGGACGCCAGCACCTTCGACGGCGCCACGCTCACCGTCTTCACCCCCCATCCGGAGGCGATCGCGCAGGCGGCGTTCGTGGCGGTCTCTCCAGGGCATCACGAGATCGAGCGCTGGACCGCCGACCCGGAGGTGGCCGGGCAGCTGGCGGGGATGCGCGAGGCGGGCTGGCGGCGCGAGGATCGCGACGTCGAGCAGACCCCGGTGGTGCAGACGGGCGCGCTCGCCACCGTCCCGGGCGTGGCAGGGATGGTGCCGATCGTGATCTCCCCGCTGGTCGACGCCCGCTTCGGGCCGACCGCGAGGCTGGGGATCCCCGAGCGCGACCCCACGGACGCCTCGATCGCACAGCGGCTGCCCGCGCCCAGCGGCACGGCGTGGAAGGCCTCCAAGGCACCCGCCACGCCACGACCGGCGGTGCGCTACCGGGCGCGCGATTTCGCGATCTCGCGCCAGCGCGCCTGGGGTGCGCCGATCCCGCTGATCCACTGCCCCACGTGCGGCACCGTCCCCGTGCCCTTCCAGGAGCTGCCGGTGCGACTGCCCGAGAATCTCGAGATCCCGCGCGAGGGCGGCAACCCGCTGGCGAGCCGCCCCGACTTCTACGAGACCTCCTGCCCGCGCTGCGCAAGCGGGGCGAAGAGAGAGACGGACACGATCGACTGCCACGTCGACGGGATGTGGATGTGGATGCCGATTTGCGTACCCCCCGAGGGCCGCTCCAGCGCGATGTTCAGCCACCCCGAATACGCGCGCTGGCTGCCGGCAGAGCAGATCGTGTGGGGAGCGGACGCCGGCGGCTACATGTTCGACCAGCGGCTGATCGGGAAGGTGCTGCAGGATCTTGGGCAGCTGCCCGAGCTGCCCGACCGCGAGCCGTTCAAGAAAGCGCTGATGCACCAGATGATCCGCTTCGAGGGGCGCAAGATGAGCAAGCACCTCGGCAACGTGGTCGACCCCAACGAACTGGTCGCCGCCGTGGGCGCCGACACGGTGCGCCTGGCAGTGCTCCACGCCGCATCCCCCGGGCGGATCTTCAACTGGAACGACCAGCCGGTGCGCTACTGCCAGATCTTCCTCAAGAAGCTCTATGGCTATGCCGAGGGGCGGCTGCGGGAGTGGGGCCTCCAAATCGAGGGCGAAGCGTGCATCGACGCCTCCGACAAGCTGCACCGGCGTCTCGCCAACTGGTGCCGGGTGGCGTGCGAGAAGGTCACCGAGAATCTCGAGCGCCTGGAGATGCAGCGCGCGGCCCACAACTCGATGCTGCTCCTGAAGCGCATCCAGGACTTCGAACAGCGGGCGCTGGAGCGCCGCGGCGGCGAGCTCGAGCGGGCCGATCGCGAGGCGATCGTGGCGGCCCTGCTGCTGCTGGTGCGGATGCTCGCCCCGCTCACGCCCCACATCGCCGAGGAGCTGTGGTCGCTGGCCGGCAACTCCTCGCTGGTGAGCAACGCGCCGTGGGTTGTCCAACCGCGGACAAAGGAGGCGATGCCCAGCGGCGGGTGATGCAGGCCATCTTCACACGCGTCCGTAGCTCAACGGGTCAATGGCAAAGCTAGTATCCGGTTGGGGAGGATGTCGTGGGAGCCACCTCCAACCGGCGGCCTCATGCCACGAGCCGGCGGCTCCGAGCCGTGCCTCTCCGCGGCCGCGACACTCTGAAGCGCCAGAGAACTCCGCGCCTAAGAGCAGCGGCCTTTGGAGCCGCAGATACGGGTTCGAGCCCCGTCGGACGCACTACTCTCCCCGAATCCCGACCTTCTGTAGACGAAAGGCTCAAGATGCGTCATGCTTGAAGGTGGGATGGGTGAGCTGCTGGCGCTGCAGGGAGTGAGCAAGAGCTACCGGCGCGGGGGGAGGCGCCTGCGGGTGCTGACCGACGTATCGCTGGAGCTCCAGCTCGGCGAAATCGGGGCGATCGTCGGGGCGCGCGACGAGGGCAAGACCACGCTGCTGAAGATCGCCGCCGGCATCGAGCCGCCAGACACCGGTGAAGTGCGGCTGGGCACACGCGATTTGACGCTGATGGGGCGCGAGGAGCGCGCGAGGCTGCTGGGAGGCGAGATCGCATGGATCCACCGCGAGGGCCCAGGGGTGAGACTCGAGGTGCTCGACTACCTCGGACTGCCCCTGGCCCTGGGGCGCGGGCGCGGGCGGCGCGAGGCACGCGAGCAGGTGCAGCGCGCGCTGGATCGCGTCGGCGCCGGGCGCTGCGCGCGACAGCGCTGGGAGGAGCTCTCGGACTGGGAGCGGGCGATCCTCTCCCTGATCGGCCAGGGCCTGAATGACGACGAGATAGGCGAGCGGCTCAACCTTTCGCCCCGCACCGTGCAGACGCACCGCAGCAACATACTTCGCAAGCTCGACCTAAAGGGCACTCCCAAGCTGATCGCATTCGCGATCGAGCACGGGTTCACGCAGGTCCCGAACTTCGTCCTCACACAGAAGGAACTGTCAGTCGGAGCCAAGCTCGCCTACGCGATGCTCTTGAAATAC
>JBEKYV010000182.1:0-6960 GCA_049510515.1 Solirubrobacteraceae bacterium
CCGCGCCCGCCGAGCCGCCTGTGTCGGCCGACCGGCAGCCGCATCCTGAGCCCGCAGCCCTCGTTCCCGCGGAAGGAGGAGCCGGCGCTTACTCGTTTCCGGCAAACGCCGACCGCGGCTTCCGACGAGAACCAGCGGTCGGATCGAAGGACGCGAGACGACCGCAACGCCGCTGAAGTAGCGGTCGCCCCGGTGCTTGCTGATCGCCCGAGACGCATTCTCGAGCAAGCACCCGCAGAGGTACGTCCTCGTCGAGGGCGGGCTTGTGTATGCCACGAACGCGACCGCGCGGCCGGAGGCATTGCGGCGCTCGCTTTGACTTCCCGGGCGGTTCGTGGCCGGCGATCGCAAAGGCGACCATCCCCGACCTCGGCCGGAGGTAATGAGTTAGCGGGCGCCTGACGCGCCGGGAAGGGGTGTGGCGTGCTGCAGCGAATGTTGCAGGCGTATGGGTCGGCGGCCGTCTTGCAGGGATTCTCGCGTTGGTGGTGGGGTGCGGGTTTGGCGTGTGCGCGACGATCGGGTTGATGTGGGTGGTGGTGTGTGGGTTGGCGGGTTGAGGACGGAGAACGCGCGTTTGCGCTCGGACATCGAGCGGCTGCGGGCCGAGCTTGAGGAGTCGCGTCGGGCGGGGAAGCGTCAGGCGGCGCCGTTCTCGAAGGGCGATCCGAGGGAGAGCCCTCGCCGCCCGGGACGCCGTGGCGGCGTTGAGCATGGCCGGCATGCGCACCGGCCTGTGCCTGATCATGTGGATGAGGAGATCGATGTGCCGCTGCCGGACTGTTGTCCGGAGTGCGGGGGAGCGGTGGATGGCGAGGGGGTCGATGAGCAGTACCAGGAGGATCTTCTGGTGCCGGTCCGCTCGCATGTTCGCCGCTTCCGGGTCGCGAAGGGTCGTTGCCGTTGTTGCGGGCGTCGGGTAGCGGGACGTCACCCGTTGCAGACTTCTGATGCGGTCGGCGCCGCCGCCGCTCAGGTCGGCCCCAATGCGCTGGCGTTTGCTGCGGAGCTCAACAAGGAGCTCGGGATCCCGGCCTCAAAGGTCGCGCGGATCCTCGCGCAGATGTGCGGGATCAAGATCACGGCGGGTGGCGTGCACCAGGCGCTCGCGCGGGTCGCGCGGCGGGCAGAGGCGACCTACCAGGAGCTCGTGCTCGCGGTCCGCTCCAGGTTGCCGTTCACGGGGTGTCGCCGTGATGGCTGGGGTTCCTGCGTGACTTTATGTAGGGACGAGCGAGGGGATGGGGAGGCGGTGGTGGGCGGCAGTCGCGACGTTCTGCAGGTAGGTGAGAACGGGTCGGTTCTGGAGGCGGCAGGTTTCGCGAACCGATTGGATCCGTTCGATCCAGCGGCTGCCTCGGTCGGACTGTGTGCCGCCTTGGATTCGGCGTTGAAGGACGGCGTGACGGACGGCGCGCTCCGCGACATTGTTCGTCGGGTCGATCTGCAGGTCGCGAACGTCACAGAATGTCCATAGCGCCTCGTATTCCTCCAGTAGCCCGGCGGCGAAGTTCGCCGTCCGGGTGTGGCGGCCGGCGGCGCACGCTTCGAGCAGCACTTTGATCTTGGCGCGCAGCGGCGCGAGCTTGGCGGCGAGCCAGTCGGGGTCGTGGCCGTCGGTCAGGTACTCGCGGTGGGCGGCGATCACCTCCCTGGCGAGCTTGACGAGCTGCACGCCGCGGCGGCCGGTCGCGCCCGAGCGCTGGGAGACCTCGACCAGCTGGCGGATGACGTGACACCAGCAAAGTTGCTGTTGCAGGACGTCGAGAAAGTGGTAGCCGGCGTAGCGATCGGACACGACAAACCCCCCGAACTCCTCGCCGAGCAGCTCCTTGGCCGCGGCCTGGGATCGTGCTGGGTCGATCCGAAAGCACGCGACCAGCGCCGAGGCCGCGACCCACAGCCACTGCTGCGCTCCGGCCAGGCGCCACGTCGTCTCATCGGCATGGACGACCCGCGCCCGGCGGATCGCCTCGCGCAGCTCAGCCCACGGGTCGGCGAGCACCGCGCTCATCCGCATGATCGCGCTATCGATAGACCCCTTACTCGCTGGGATCCCGAACACCTCCACCACGACCTGGCGAACCTGATCGCGCGAGAGCCGAAACACGCCGGCGAGCATCGCGATATGCGCATCCAGCCGCGGACCGAACCCAGAACCAGCACCCGCCGAGAGCCAAGCGAGCGTCGCGCGCTGACACGCCGGGCAGCGCAACCTCAGCCTGACCTGCTCAAACACCAACGGAACGATCACCGGCAGCTCGTACTGCTGATGGACGACAGGATCCCCGACCCGCTCCTCGCTGCCATCAAACTCGTGCCCGCAACCGCAACAGTCCGGAACATGCTCAAAGCGCTTATCGACCCGCTCGGGGGAGACGAGCTCCCTGCTCTTGCCCTCGTGACCGGGCTGACCGCCGGACTTGCGCATCGAGCGCTTATACGCCTCCCGCGCCAACCGCCGACGCTCCGCCCGCGACTTCGGCGAATCCGACGAGGACGGCATGCTGCTATTCCCCGAATTACGGTTGACCTTGCGCTCAAGCTCCTCGATCCGCTCGCGCAACGCCGCGTTCTCGGCCCTCAACTCAACGACCAGCCCCGCCAGCTCCTCACAGCTCGGCCGTAGCGCATCTTGGCTTGCATCCGCCACAAACGCAAGATTCCGTGCGTCACGCAGGAACCCTCCTCGACTCTTGCGACACCCCGTGAACCTCTACCGCTCCAGCGCGGTGGTCGCGCCGGATGAGACCGGCTGGCGGATCTGTGGGCGCAAGCGTTGGCTGTGGGTGTTCGTCGGCGAGAACGCGACGGTGTATCTGATCGCTGAGGGGCGCGGCTATGAGCACGCCGCCGGGATCCTCGGCGAGAACTTCTCCGGGGTGCTTGAGCGCGACGGGTGGGCGCCGTACCGCCGCTTCACCCAGGCGCGCCACCAGACATGCCTCGCGCACCTGCTGCGGCGCGCCAACGAGCTGATCGCCGAGTCCCGCGCCGGGCAGGCCCGCGTGCCCCACCAGGTCAAAGGACTGCTGCTTGACGCGCTTGCGCTGCGCGAGGCGCGCCGCGAGCATGACGATGTGATCGAGGGGCACGCCGTTGAAATCCAAGCCGCCCCAGGTCCCGATGTGAACGCAGCTGGCGCCGCTGGCAGCGACCGGTTGGCGCTGCCTGCGGCCCGCGTCCTGAAAGCGCTCCTGGCAGGCGTCGCGCCGATCGCCCAGCGCGCGCTCGGTACTGTGCACGCTGCAGTCGACGGTGCATCGACCGCGGCCGCCTCGCCGGAGAGTATCGATCTCCACGACGCACGAGCGCAACTGGATACACGTCTTCGGAGGCTGCTCGCGGGCCATCCGACCCACCCGCCGAACCGCCGGCTGCTCGCGCACCTCACCAACGAGCAAGATCACCTCTTCACGTTCCTGGACACCCCCGGAGTGCAGGCCACCAACTGGCGTGCCGAGCAAGCGATCCGTCCCGCCGTCGTGAACCGCAAGAACTGGGGCGGCAACCGCACCCGCCACGGCGCCGACACCCAACAGATCCTGATGAGCGTCATCCGCACCGCCCCCCAACAGAACACCGATCCCGTCGCGCTGCTCGCCGACCTCCAACGCCAACCCGCACCGACCGTCACCCCAGCGCTCACCCTCCCCACCCACGCCACCAGCGTCGGCCAGACGGCAGCGACCCGCGGACCATGAGCGCCCCGAACCGCTACCGCATCCTCGTGAGCGAGATCCATGACGGTCACACCGTGACCGTCATGGACGAGACCGCCAACGCATTCATCGCCGCCACAGCCATCCCCACCCGCACTGGTGAGCTGGACATCGCACTCGGGGAAGGCGGACCACGATCACAGATCAACGAGATCGCCCACCTCATCACCAGCCAATACCCCGCCTGACCCAGCGCACCAACGCGCGCAGCGGCCTCTCAGGCACGCGCTATCTCAGTACCACCTGGAATGGCTTGAGCAGGGGAGCGCCTGTCGCGTGTGGCGGCGGGGTACGGGTTGCGCGAGAAGACGGGGAGCGGGTTGATGGCGAGGTTCTCTGACGTGATGGTCGCGGAGGTAGTGCAGCGCTTCTGGGCGGCGATGGCACGCGGTGAGTTCATCACTGACGCTGCGGCTGAGGCTGGCACGTATCGCAAGAAGGGAGCGGGGTGGCTGGCCGCGGCGGGTGGCGTAAGACCGCGTCGGGGGCGTGATCTCAAGGGGCGCTGTCTGACCTTCTCAGAGCGCGAGCAGATCGCGTTGGGACGCGCGCGTGGGGATTCGATCAGGGGGATCGCCGGGCGGCTGGGGCGGAGCCCGTCGACGGTCAGTCGCGAGCTGCGGCGCAACGCCGGCTGCGTTGGGCAGTCCTACACGGCGACGACCGCGCACGCGCTCGCCTACGAGCGTGCCGGGCGGCCGAAACCCTCAAAGCTGGTCACGAACGTGGCGCTACGCAGGAAAGTCGAGGATGATCTAAAGCGCCGCTACTCGCCCGAGCAGATCGCCGGCCGGCTGCGCCACGAGTTCCCCGAGGACCTGGAGATGCGCGTGTCGCCCGAGACGATCTACCAGTCGCTGTACATCCAGTCCCGCGGCGCGCTGCGGCGCGACTTGGCGAAGTGTCTGCGGACCGGGCGGGCGCTGCGGCGCCCGTGCCGCCAAGCGGGGCAGCGTAAGAACCGGATCCCGGACATGATCAACATCGCACAGCGGCCCGCCGAAGCTGATGACCGCGCCGTCCCGGGCCACTGGGAGGGCGACTTGATCATCGGCAAGAACAACCAGACCGCGATCGGCACGCTCGTCGAGCGAACCACCGGCTACACAATGCTGGTTCACCTCCCCGACGGCTACAAGCCCGAGCAGGTCCGCGACGCGCTCGCCGCGAAGATCCAGACGATCCCCGACATCCTGCGAGCATCGCTGACCTGGGACCAAGGCCCCGAGATGCGCGACTGGAAGCAGATCAGTGTCGCCGCTGACATCGACATCTACTTCTGCGACCCACACGCGCCATGGCAACGCGCGACCAACGAGAACACCAACGGGCTGCTGCGCCAGTACTTCCCGAAAGGCACCGACCTATCAATCCACAACGCCATCGACCTCGACTGGGTAGCCACCGAACTCAACGATCGACCCCGCAAACGACTCGCTTTCGCGAAGCCAATCGAGGAGATCGGACCCCTCCTGTTGCGATAACCGCCAGAATCCGCCGTTCCTCGAATGAGACGGCTGTTGTAACGCTGCCAGCGCACCAGCTGCAGCGACTGCGCACAAGTCTGTGCTGAGGGTAGAACCACGCGTTGACACGGCCAACTTCGTGAGCTTCTCGCACAGGAGCACGAGTCTGATGTCCTCGAGTACGTTTCGGCGTGCGACCTTCGCTTCGGGTGCGGCGAGACATCGTGGAGCTTGCAACCGAGGTCGGCGCTCTGGCGGCCCGTGGCGGGTACGTTGTGATAGGCGTGGATGATCGTGGCCGCCCAGCCGGAATGATCGACCCCGACCTCACAGCGCTTTTCGGGCTCTCCTCTCGGTTTGGGGGTGACTCATCGGTGAGGGAGCGCGATTTGGATTCCGGAGCAGCAGAGGTAGATCATGGCGATCAGCGCGTTGGCGGAGTGGAAGCCGTATGCGCGGTGTGAGAGCAATCTCACTTTGCTGTTTAGGGCTTCGAGGCGTCCGTTACTGATCCCGAGCTCGACCGCGGCGAGCACCCCCTGTTTGTGTTTGCGGATCGTTCGGGCGAGTTTGACGAACGGTTTCAGCCGGGAGCGCGAGGCCCACGCGAGCCAGGCGTCGAGGCGCTCGGCGGCTTCGTGTTTGGGGATCTTGTAGAGGTAGCGCAGCTCGCCGTAGAGCAGGAACGCGCGATAGAGTCGCTTGTTGGTGAGCACGACCTCGGCGAGCTTGAGCAGCTGTTTGGGGGTCTGCTTGGCGGTGTCCTTGAGCAGGCTGTAGCGGGTGCCCTTGATCCATTTGCCCTCGCTGCTGGAGGAGCGGCCGTGGCGGTTGTACTCCTCGCGGCGGACTTGGTCGGTCGCCTTGGAGCCCAACTGGACGACATGGAACGGGTCAAAGCACACCTGGGCGTCGGGGACGGCCTGGGTGATCGCCTTCTCGTAGCCGGCGCTCATGTCGATCGAGACCGCCCGGATCGAGGCCTTCTGCTCCTTGGTGAGCCCGTCGAAGAACGCCTGCAAGCTGGCGGCGTTGCGGCCCTCGGTCGCCCACACGATCGCGCCCGTCTCGTGGTTGGCGACGCAGGTCAGGAACTTGTGCTCGGCGCCGTAGTTGACCTCGTCGCAGCCGATCAGCTCAAGGGCGTCCAGCCGCCCGGCGGGGAGCTTCTCGCCCAGTTGCCTGCCGAGGTGCGTTGGAAAGCGGACAACTATAATAATCTTATGGAGCAACCAACTCTCTTTTATGCGGTCGCGCTTACCTTGGCCCTTCTCGATGCGGATGCGGGTTTGAACACGGGTTTGGCCTGGCTCTATGTTGGTCTACGAGTTGTTCACAGTCTCGTACAAGCGATCGTCAATATTATTATAATTCGCTTCGCCATTTTTATGGCTGCCTCATTTGTACTGCTCGTGATGGCAATCCGTGCGGCGATGATTATATTCTAACCCGTTTAGCATGCGCACGCGATCTCAGTCTCCGCATTTGCGAATGATGTAAAATCCGCTCCGCTTCAATAATCTCCAGGAATTGCAGCAAGCCCGAGATAGGCAAACGCCGGTACCGCAGTAAAGAGGGCAAATCTGGGGGAGAGCGTCATAGCTACTTCGCTTGAAGATTGCCCTTATAGAAAGGGTGCCTTGAGCAGCGGCCGCACATTGAAGAGGAGGCGGGTAAGACAATGCAAGGGCAAGGTTTTGTAATCTGGACTGATAACTCTATACGTGTACGCTAATCCCATGCCAACCACCGACCAGGTTCAGTTGACGGAT
>JBEKYV010000183.1:0-6923 GCA_049510515.1 Solirubrobacteraceae bacterium
GATCTGCATCAGCTCGCCGCGCTGCGGGCCGTCGGCGGACACCTTGAACATCGCCAGCTCGCGCGACACCGTGTCGCCCGGGTCGAGGTCGCGAATCTTCAGCACGTTGATCAGCTTGTGCAGCTGCTTGGTGACCTGGTCGATCGGATGCAGGGCGCCGTCCACCGTGAGCGTCACACGCGAGACGCGCTCGTCGTCGGTCGGCCCGACCGTAAGCGTGTCGATGTTGAAGCCTCTGCGAGCAAACAGCCCCGCGATGCGGGTGAGCACGCCAGACTTGTTTTCGACGAGGATCGAGAGGACGTGCTTGCGCCCGGTGCGCAGGTTGCCCGACGTTTCGAGCTCGGCGAGGCTGAGCGGTGCCTTGGTCGCTGGCTCAGCCATTGCCCACCACCCTAAGGGTTCTCGTCACAATAGATGCCGGATCTGGGGTGGTCGATCCGGGGATGGGATGCGACGCACGCGAGCGCAGGCGTGCTGGTAGCACGCCGAGCACCGCGGGTGGCGCAGACCGCCGCGGAGCGGCCGCATCCAGGCCGGCAGATATTGGGACGTGGGCCCTAAGCCTCGCTGCCCCGTGCTCGATCCACGCAAGCTCGCGGCACAGCTTCGTGCGAGCCCCCATCCTCATCCCACCATCTCCCTGGCAGCCTGACCGGCAGGGATCATCGGGTAGGTGTTCTCCTCGCGGGTCACGCGCACGTCCACTACCACCGGGCCCTCCGTGGCGATCGCCCGCTTGATGTCCTCCACCAGCGTGTGCTTGTCCTCGAAGCGCATCCCGGTGGCGCCATAGGCCTCGGCGAGCTTCACGAAGTCGGGGAACTTGCCCATGTCCACGTGGCTGTATTTGCCATCCCAGAACAGCTCCTGCCACTGGCGCACCATGCCGAGGTAGCCGTTGTTCATGATGAACACCTTGATCGGGATGCCGTCCTGCGCGCAGGTGGCCAGCTCCTGGGCGTTCATCTGCACCGAGCCGTCGCCGGCCACGCAGCAGACGAGGCGATCGGGGCAGCCGACGGCGGCGCCCATCGCGGCCGGCAGGCCGAAGCCCATCGTCCCCAGGCCGCCGGAGTTGATCCAGCGCCGCGGCGCCGGGAAGTCGTAGTACTGGGCGGTCCACATCTGGTGCTGGCCCACGTCGCTTGAGATGATCGCCTCGCCCCCGGTCGCCTCGTATAGCGCCTGGATCATGTACTGGGGCTTGATCTCGGCGTCGGCGCTGTCCTCGTATTTGAGCGGGTACTGCTCGCGCCACCCCTCGATGCGACTCCACCACTCCCTCAGCCGCCCCGGGTCGGCCCCCAGCGCGCGGTACTCGATCGCGAGCTTCGCCAGCACGTTGCGGGCGTCGCCGACGATCGGGATGTGAGCGGGCACGTTCTTTGAGATCTCCGCCGGGTCCACGTCGATGTGGATGAACTTCGCGTGCGGCGCAAACTCCGAGAGCTTGCCGGTGATGCGATCGTCGAAGCGGGCGCCCACGGCGCAGATCAGGTCGGCCTCGTCCATCGCGTAGTTGGCGGCGCGGGTGCCGTGCATCCCCAGCATCCCCAACCACTGGGGGTTGGAGATCCCATCTGCTCCGGCCCCACTCACGCCTGCTCCGTTCGCCCCTTCCCCACCCATGCGCGCGGGGAACGCCCCGAGGCCCATCAGCGTGCAGGTGACGGGGAAACGGTCGCAGCTGGCGAGCTCCACCAGCTCCGCGGAGGCGTTCGCGTTGACCACGCCCCCGCCGGCATAGATCACGGGGCGCTGGGAGGCCGCGAGCGCCTTGGCGGCCTGGCGGATCTGCTTCTGGTTGCCCTCCACCGTCGGCTGGTAGCCGGGCAGGCGCACATCGGTCACCGGCTCGTAGGCGATCTCCGCGCGCGAGAGGTCCTGCGGGATGTCCACCAGCACCGGGCCGGGCCGTCCGGTGGAGGCGATGTGGAAGGCCTCATGGATCGCCCGCGGGATCTCAAGCGGGCTCTGGATCATGAAGGAGTGCTTGACCACGGGCATCGTAATCCCGATCGTGTCGGCCTCCTGGAAGCCGTCGGTGCCCAGCAGCTCGGTGCGCACCTGACCGGTGATGAACACCACCGGCACGGAGTCCATCATCGCGTCGCAGATCGGCGTGATCAGGTTGGTGGCTCCGGGGCCGGAGGTCGCAAACGCGACGCCCACTTTGCCGGTCGCCTTGGCATAGCCCTCTGCGGCGTGCCCACCGCCGGCCTCGTGGCGGACGAGGATGTGGCGGATGCCGGCGTCGACGAAGGCGTCGTAGGTCGGGAGGTTGGCGCCCCCGGGCAGGCCGAAGACGACCTCCACGCCCTCCGCCTTGAGGCATTCCATCAGTGCGTCAACCGCGCGCATGTCCGCCAACCGCCTTTCCACCGCATTCGAAACGGGCCAAAAAGGCAGTGTACCAGCGGGTTTCTACAGCCTTAAGACGACCCGATCCCGATCCCGATTGCTAGCGCAATCGCCCCACCGACGGTCACGACCAGCAGCGAAGAGCGCATCGAGACGTGCAGGAAGCGTTTGCGCACCCAGGCGATCGCGACCAGCTCGAAGGCGACGACGAATCCTGCCACCAGCAGCGCTTTGTGGACGTCGCTGATGAAGAACGGCAGCGTGTGGAAGATGCCGCCGAGCGTGGTCATGCCACCGGTGATCGCGCCGCGCACGACCGCCGAGCCACGGCCGGTCTGCTCGCCGGTGTCCGACAGCGCCTCCGACCACCCCATGCTGACGCCCGCCCCCAGCGCGGTCGAGAAGCCGACCAGCAGCGCCACGCGCGAGTCGGAGGAGATCGCCGCGGCGAAGATCGGCGGCAGCGATGAGACGGTGCCGTCGATCATGCCCACCAGCGCGGGCTGCACGACGCGCAGCACGAAGTCGCGCTCGTCGGGAAAGCCCGCGCGGTGAATCAGCCGCGCGATCAGCGAGTCGTGTGCCGGGACGGGTGGAGCCTTGGCGCTCATCCCAGCTTTATAGAGGCTGCGCCGCTTCGGGCTCCCTAATTGCGGGCCCTAACCATTCACGAGGAGGGCTGCCACGATTCCGGCGCGATCACTTGATTGGGATCCCCGCCCACCCACTCAAGCTCCGTCCCGCACCGCGTGCAGAGGGCGTCGTAGATCTTCGTGACGCGCCCGCAGCGGGGGCAGCGGCGGCGCAGCTCCTTGCTCTCCATCCGGTAGGCGATCGCGGCGAGCAGCCCGAAGAAGGGCACCACCGCCGAGATCACAAACCAAAGCAGGAACGAGCTGCCCTTGATGCGACCGACGATCCCGCCGGCGAGACCGAAGCCGAGGCAGATGACGACGTAGCCCATCGCGCCGCCCCGTTCAGAACAGGACGCGTACTGCCCAGATGATCGCCACGATCGCGAGTATCGCGATGATTGGGGTAGCGAGGAATGTGACGAGGCCGATCACGAGGTGCAGCAGCACCCAGGCTGCGACCGCCAGGATCAGCACCGCCACGATCATCCGGCCCAGCGAACGCGACGAGGTGGATGCGGGCTGCTCGTTCATCTATCCAGATGGTAGCGCGTGGGAGGGCTGCGGTGCCTGGGGAGGGAGATGCCTGGGAGGGCGCGCACTGCCTGAGAGGGAGATGCGATACGGCCGGGCGGGAGCTGACGCCCCGGCCCGGCCGCACGCACCCTGCTCCGCCCATCCGCGGTCGAGGGGAGCCCGCGGAGGCGAGATTCGGAGAGTCACCCTTGGAGGTGATCTCATTCTGGCGTCCGCGCGTGCGCATGTGTTTGGCCTGCGGTACAAGATCTGAGCGGTGGCGGTGTTGCGGTTGCCAGGCGGACTTGGTGGCGAGCCGGCAATGGTTGGACCAAACGATTAATTTTGGGCCCTAACCAAATGAGACGTGATCTCATACTCGTTTGGTAGGCCTCTGACTCAGCTCAGACGCCGAGCTGCTCGTGCACCAGCTGGGTGACCGCGCCGCCGTCGGCGCGGCCTTTGGTCTCGCGCATCACGTGGCCCACGATCGGCCCGATCGCCTTCGCGTTGCCGGCGCGCACGTTCTCAGCCGCCTCCGGGTTGGCGGCAAGCGCCGCGGCGACGATCGCGGCAAGCTCATCGTCGCCGTCCATCGCCGCCAGACCCTCGGCCTCCACGATCGCCGCCGGATCGCCCCCCTCGGCGACCATACGGTCAAGCACCTGGCGAGCGGCTCCGACGGAGACGCGCTTGGCGTCGGCAAGGCCCACGAGCAGGGCGAGCGCGCCGGGACGCACGAGAGATTCCTCCGGGTCCTGCCCATCGGGAAGGCGCGCGAGCAGATCACCCGTGATCCAGTTGGCCAGAGTCTGCGCGTGCGGCGCGGGATCGACCGCGGCGGCGAGCGCGGCCTCGAAGTAGTCGCCCAGCTCAGCGCGGAAGGCGAGCAGGTGGGCGCTGTCGGCGGAGAGGCCGATCTCGCGCTCGAAGCGCGCGTCGCGTGCGGCCGGCAGCTCGGGGAGCGCCGCCCGGGCGGCGTCGAGCATCGCCGCGTCGATCGCCACCGGCACGAGGTCGGGCTCTGGGAAGTAGCGGTAGTCGTGGGCCTCCTCCTTGGAGCGCAACGAGGTGATCCGCTCAGAGGCGGGATCGAAGTGCAGGGTCTCCTGCTCGACCCGCCCCCCATCTCGCAGGATCTTCTCCTGGCGGGTCAGCTCGGCGCGGATGCCGCGTTCGATGAAGCGGAAGGAGTTCATGTTCTTCAGCTCGGTCTTCACCCCGAGCTGCTCACTGCCGATGGGGCGCAGCGAGATGTTGGCGTCACAGCGCAGCGAGCCCTCCTCCATGTTCACGTCCGATACCCCCAGCACCCGTATCGTGGTTCGCAGCAGCCGCAGCCACTCGCCGGCGGCCTCGGCGGAGCGCAGGTCGGGCTCGGTGACGATCTCCGCGAGCGGCGTGCCGCCGCGGTTGAAGTCGACGATCGAGGCGTCGGAGCCGTGGATCCGCCCGGAGGCGCCGACGTGCACGAGCTTGGCGGCGTCCTCCTCGAGGTGCACGCGATGGATGCGCACCTCCCCCAGCTGCCCCCCGCGGCACAGCGGCAGGTCGTACTGAGAGATCTGGTAGCCCTTGGGGAGGTCGGGGTAGAAGTAGTTCTTGCGGTGGAAGATCGACCGCGGCGCGAGCTCCGAGTCGAGCGCGAGGCCGATCATCAGTCCGAAGTGCACCGCGCGGGCGTTGGCGACCGGCAGGCTGCCGGGCAGGCCCAGGCACACCGGGCAGGTGCGGGTGTTGGGCGGCTCGCCGAAGGAGAGCGCGCAGCCGCAGAACATCTTCGTGGCCGTCGCCAGCTGGATGTGGATCTCCAGGCCGATAACCGGCTCGTACTCGACCGCGCTCACACCCACGCCTCCGACCCATCGAAGCCGATCGCGGCCTCGAGCGCATGGGCGGCGTCCAGCAGGCGGTTCTCGCTGAAGACGGGGCCAGCGATCTGAAAGCCAATCGGCAGGTCCGCCGCCCCCTCCCCGTCGCCGGCTTCGCTGAGTCCCGATGGGATTGAGATCGCAGGTATACCCGCCAGCGACATGGGCACCGTGAAGTAGTCACTCAAATACATCGACCAGGGATCACTCGTCTTCTCGCCCAACTCGAATGCGACCGTGGCCGACGTCGGGGTGACGATGAAGTCAACCTTCTCGAAGGCGGCCTTGAAGTCCTCCGCGATCTTCGTGCGCACACGCTGGGCACTGCCGTAGTAAGCGTCGTAATAACCAGCGGAGAGGGCGTAGGTGCCGAGCATGATCCGCCGCTTGACCTCGGGACCAAAGCCGTCGTGGCGGGTGCGGGTGTAGAGGTCGAGGAGATCCTCGGCACCCTCGGCGCGATGACCGTAGCGCACCCCGTCGAAGCGGGCCAGGTTGGACGATGCCTCGGCGGGGGCGAGCACGTAGTAGGCGGACAGGGCATGGGGTGCGTGCGGAAGCTGCACCGTCTTGATCGTCGCCCCCAACCTTTCGGCGAGTTTGAGCGCATTTTCGAAGGAGGCTCGCACGCTCGGCTGAATTTCGGCGCCAGCAAGCTGGGCTCCCGGTCGCTCCAACTCCTGCGGCACCCCAAGTGTCACCCCTTTCAGATCCACCGCCGTCGGCAGACGAATCTCTTCCGGGAATACCAGCGATGTGGCGTCGCGATCGTCGCATCCCACCATGTGCCGCAGCAATAGCGCGGCGTCTGTCACGTTGCGAGTCAACGGCCCAGCCTGATCCAGGGAAGAGGCGAAAGCGATCATTCCGTAGCGCGAGACAGAGCCGTAGGTAGGTTTGAGCCCGACGATCCCGCAGAGCGCTGCGGGCTGGCGAATCGACCCGCCCGTGTCGGTACCAAGTGCCCAGGGAACAAGGCCGGCGGCCACGGCAGCAGCGCTGCCGCCAGAGGAACCCCCCGGCACTCGTGTGTGATTCCAAGGGTTGAGGACTGGACCGAACGCCGAGTTCTCGTTGGAGGATCCCATCGCGAACTCGTCCTGGTTGGTCTTGGCCAGCAGCGGTGCACCCGCGCTCGTCAACTTCTCAATGACCGTCGCTGTGTACGGGGGGCGGTAGTCCTTGAGGATCAGCGAGCCCGATTGGCTGGGCACACCTTGTGTACAGAAGAGATCCTTGACCGCGAGCGGCACCCCGCGCAGGGGCGCCTGCGAGCCAGAATTACCCGGAAGGTCGGATGCTAGCCAGGTGAAGCAGTTGAGCTCACGCGCCTCGTCGGCAGCTCGTCGGCGGTAGAACGCGAAGATCTCCGCTGCCGAGAGCCGGCCGGCCTCGATCTCAGCGACCGCCTGTGCGGCCGACAGGTCGATGATCCCGGGAGGGCTCACGCCTGGGGGCTGGGGACGAGGAAGCCCCCGTCGGCCACGGAGGGTGCCTGTTCGAGCGCGACCTCGCGCGGCAGGCAGGGGCGCGGCTCGTC
>JBEKYV010000184.1:0-6922 GCA_049510515.1 Solirubrobacteraceae bacterium
AAACGGGGCGGCGTGGGTCGCCGGGATCGACCCCTCCAGGTATCGAGCATCGACGACCCTGCGACGTACGGCGACATCGTGAAGCTCTCCCGTGCTCAGGTCCCTGACCTGCTCGCCGTCGCTCCCGGCGCCCAGGTGCTCATGGCGGGTGAGCACGCGAACCCGGCCTGTCTCCGTCAGTCGCTTGGCCGCCTCGGCGAAGTGCTCGCGGACCTCGTCGCCGGTCGCCCGCTCGTAGTACCCGGCGTTCTCGCCGGCCTGGTCGATGCGATCCTCACCAAGCGCCAGCGAGCTTACGCCGTAGTAAGCGGATGGGGTGTGCAGGCGAACGAACGGATACGCATCCACCCAGTGACCTCCCGGGGCCCCTCGACGGTCGATCACCGTCACCTCCACGTCGGCCTCGGCCACCAGCGCATCGGCGAACGCAAGGCCGCTTGCGCCTGCCCCTACAACCAGATAGTCCGTGTCGATGAGCATGTTCTTCTCCTGGCTCTGCGCCGAGAGCATGGACCTTCTATTCAGGGGGAAAAAATACCGGCCGGTAGACCCGCGCCGCACAGATCACGCCGTCAGAACGGAACGTCATCTCCTCGACCCCCATTGCCACGATCACGATGGTGGGATGTTCTGGTTGAGGTGAAACAGGTTGGTCGGGTCGTAGCGGTCCTTGAGCGTGCGGAGACGGGCAAACTTGTCGGTCCCGTAGGCGGCCTGCACGCGATCCTCGCCCTCGGAGGAGAGGAAGTTGATGTAGGCGGCGCCGGTCAGCGAAGGTTCCATTTCGGCATAAAACCGCTGCGCCCAGTCGATGTGGGTCTCCAGACCCCCGCCCGGCTCGTGGGTGGTGGCGATCGCGTTGAGCACGAACGGCGCCTGACGTTCCCCGATGGCGGTCTCGTCCTCGCCGACGCGGGCGATTGCGCCGCCGAAGTGCTGGATGTGGATCTCCGAGGACGGCGAGGTCGCGTTCTGATGGAAGCGGGCCATCGTCTGGATCGCGTGGTCGTCGAGCTCGCGGAAGTAGCCCGCCTTCATGTAGGCCTGGGTGCCCTTCGGCCAGAGCCCGTCGAGCAGGCTCTGCATCTGCACGTAGGGCATCGGGCCGACCAGGTCCGCGACGGGGTCGCCCAGGTCGCGGATCGGCTGCAGCACTTTCATCCCCTCCTCGGGGTCGCCGGAGTAGCAGCCGACTAGGGCAACGAGCTTCTTGCCGTGCCAGTCCTCGGGGAGAAACGGGGCGGGTGGCGCGGTGATCAGATTGACCAAGGTCGACAGCTCATCCGGGACGTTACGCGCGAAATCGCGGTAAAAGCGCATGAGCTCCTCGGCGCGGTCGCCCGGATAGAAGATGGGGCCGGCGGCCACGGTCGGGCCGACGGGGTGCAGATCGAACTCGAAGGAGGTGACGACGCCGAAGTTGCCGCCTCCCCCGCGCAGGCCCCAGAAGAGGTCGGGGTTCTCCGTCGCGCTCGCGGTGAGAATCTGGCCGTCGGCGGTGACAACCTGCGCCGAGCGCAGGTTGTCGCAGGCCAGGCCGTACTTGCGCATCAGCCATCCGATGCCGCCGCCCAGCGTGAAGCCGGCGACGCCGGTGGTCGAGATCAGGCCCCCGGTGGTGGCGAGGCCGTGCTCCTGGGTGGCGGCGTCGAGCTCGCCCCAGGTGAGGCCGCCCTCGGCGGTGGCGGTACGGGCGCTCACGTCCACCGTGATGCCCTTCATCGGCGAGAGGTCGATGACGATACCGTCGTCGCAGGTCGAGAAGCCGGGAATGCTGTGGCTGCCGCCGCGCACCGCGACGTCGAGCCCCTCGCTGCGCGCGAAGCCGATCGCGTGGCGCACGTCGGAGGCATCGGCGCAGCGGGCGATCACCGCCGGGCGAGCATCATGGGCGCCGTTCCAGATCGAACGAGCCTCGTCGTAGGCGCCGTCGCCGGGCCGGATCAGATCTCCGTGCAGCCCGTCCTCGAACTCCTTCAGCGTTGCCGCTCCAAGCACTCCTCGCGTAGCCATCCCGGCCTCCTTCTTCTCAGTTCGGTAGTTTGACGTCGCGTTTCGACGATGCTCAGCAGGCTACGGGGCGCTTCTTAGCGCTCACTTTGCAGTGTCTTAGCCTTCAAGTTCCCGGCAGTAGGCAGTGCCGGTCCCGGCGCCGAGCAGCTCGAAGTGCCGGCTCGCCCGGTCCAGCCAGCGGCGCCCCGTCGCCGCCTCGCCGCCCTCCGCGCAGATCGCCGCCAGCACCGCCAGGACCCACCCCTCCTGGTGGGTCCTCTCGATCCCTCCGAAGACCGAGGCGGCGGCCTCGAGGTGAGCCCGGGCGTCCCCGCGATCGCCGGCGCAGAGCGCCACGCTCGCCAGGCTCAGCTCGGCGGCGCCGAGACCGATCAGGTCGTCGTTTTCGGCGAACCAGGTCCGGCTCTGCCCGGCCGAGATGCGGGCGCCGTCCGCGTCGCCGGAGCGGGCCAGGAGCATCGCCAGGCAGCCGAGGGTGATCCCGGCGCCGCGACGGTCGCCGATCTCCTGCCGCAGGGCGAGGCTGCGCTCGAGCAGCACCCGTCCCCGTTCGAAGTCGCCGCCGGAGCGGGCCAGGTTGCCGAAGGCGTTGAGTGCGAAAGCCTCGCCCTGCCGGTCGCCGAGCTGCTCGAAGCGGGCAAGGCTCTCTCCGATCAGCTCTTCCGCGTGGGCGAAATCGGCCTCGGCGCGATCCACAGCGGCGAGGTTGACGAGGATGTAAGCGGTGGCCGCGGCGCCGCCGACGCGGCGGGCGACGAGCGCGGTGTCCTCGTGCAGACAGAGCGGATAGCCGGTCTCGGGCTCGACCGAGATCATTCCGTAGCTGAGCGGCCAGAGCGCCGGGCGCGGCTCGGCGCCGAAAGCGCCGGCGTGCTCCAGCGCAACTTCCAGCTGCTCTCGTGCGGGGCCGTATTCGCGCCGGAACCAGGCGGCGATACCGCGCGTGTGCGCCGCCCACATCGGCGGCCGGGCGGCCGGCAGGTCCTCGGCGACGAGCGCCTCGTGCTCGCGCACGAGCTGCTCGACGTCCTGCGCGGGACTGACGATCGCCCGGTACGCCGCCGCGACCTCGACCGCATCGAACATCCCGGCCCGGTCCTCGAGCTCGCGGAAGATCGCCACGCTGTCGGCCGCAAACTCGTGGACCCGCACGGGAACGCCGCGGCGCAGCCCGATCACGCAGGCGGCAAGCAGGGCGCGGGCGCGCATCGCCGTCGACTCGGGCGCCGCGGCCAGGGCGGCGGTGAGCCAGCGATACCCCTCGGCGAGGTAGCCGCGCATCAGCCAGAAGCGCCAGAGGGCGACGGCAAGACGCAGCGCCGCCTGGGGATCGGCGACCAGCGCCGAGGCCAGGGCGGCGCGGAGGTTGTCGCGCTCCCGATCGAGGCCCCGCAGCGTGGTCCGGTCCGGCAGGTCGGCGGGCGGCGTTGGGTCACTCTCGGCGAGCGCGACGTACCAGTCGCGATGGCGCCGCTCGAAAGCGGAGCGCTCCCCGGCCTCCTCGAGACGCTCGACACCGAACTGGCGCACGGTCTCCAGCAGCCGGTAGCGGCGGTCGTCGGATCCCTCCTCGACGTGAACCAGCGACTTGTCGATCAGCCGGCCGAGCACGGCGACGGCCTCGCTGCGCCGCAGCGGATCCCCGGCGCCGACGTCCTCAGCCGCCTCCAGCCCAAAGCCACCGGCAAACACGGCGAGCCGACGCAGCAGCACCTGCTCGTCGGACTTGAGCAGCTCGAAGCTCCAGGCGAGCGTCGCCCGCAGCGTCTGCTGCCGCGTCATCGCCGTGCGGGGCCCGGCCGAGAGCAGGTCCAGCGAGTCGTCGAGACGCTCGACGATCTGAGCCGGAGTCAGGACGCTCACGCGCGCTGCCGCCAGCTCGATCGCCAGCGGCATCCCATCGAGGCGGTGGCAGAGGGATACGACGGCATCCGCGTTCTCGCCGCCGAGCTCGAATCCGGGCGCGGCCTGTGCGGCCCGGGTGGCGAACAGCCGCACCGACTCCGCCTCCAGCCACTCCTCCGCGGGCACGCCGTGGATTAGCCTGGGGAGGGAGAGCGAGGGGACGCGCCAGGTCACCTCGCCGGGAATGCGCAGTGGCTCGCGGCTGGTCGCCAGCACGGTGAGGTTCGGGCACTGGCTGAGCAGAGCCTCGGCGAGGCGCGCGACCGGCTCGACCAGGTGCTCGCAATTGTCGAGCAGGAGCAGCAGTCGGCGATCGCCGACGTGCCCGGCGAGGGCGATCTCCGGCGGCCGGTCAGAGGCCAGGCGCGTGTTGAGTGCCTGAGCGATCGCCGGCCCGACCAGCTCGGGCTCTCCGAGCGCCGCCAGCTCGACCGGCCAGACCCCGTCGGCAAAATCCTCCCCCCGCTGCCCCGCGAGCTGCAGCGCCAGCCGGGTCTTGCCGCAGCCGCCGGCGCCCGTCAAGGTGAGGAGCCTTGCGTCGCGCAGCAGCGTCGCGGTCTCGGCCAGCTCGCGCTCGCGGCCGACGAAGCTCGTCAGCTGTGACGGCAGCTCGCGCCGGCTGGTACCTGGCCGGTGCGGCTCGGAATCCCGGTCGAGCTCGGCCAGCTCGGCCTTCAGAGCGAGGCGTAGCCGGTCGAGGGAATCGCGCCGCTCCCCGCTCCAGTCCTCATAGCGGTCCGCCGGCAGCAGCTCGGCATCGAAGCCCTCGAGGGCCGAGCGATAGGCGCCGGGCTCGCCCCGCTCGCGCGCCGCGGCGGCGAGCTCTTCGAAGACGACCGCGTCGATCCGGACCGGATCCTCCGGGCTGAGCAGAATCAGTTCTTCGCGCAGCTCCAGGTAGCGGCTGCCGTCCAGCCCGATCGAGTCGAGCGCGCGCCGGGCTGCGAATATCGCCTGATGGAGGTTGTTGCGGGCGGAGGCCGGGTCCCGCCCCGCCCACAGCAGCTCGGCGGCCTCCTCGACGTGGAGGCGGCGCTCGGGCGCGAGAGCGAGCAGCTTGATCAGCGTCCTCGCCTTGCGCAGCCGCCACGCGTCCTCAGCGACGATCCTGTCGCCGACGCCAACGGAGAACACCCCGAGGAGACTGACGCACAACACCTCATCGCCTATCGACGTTCCTTTCGTGCTGTGACTCGCCACCGGACAAGAAACTACTCCGAAGCGATCAACCGGCTACCAGATCTGGTACCCGTCATCACCCGCGACTGGACCACGACGCTGTGCTGTTCGACCTCGACGGTGTTTCTCGTTGACTTGCGCCTGCCGTTCGCGGTCATCGCGGTAGATCATGACCGTCCGCCGGCAGGATGCGCGCCCGGCCTCGCGGGGGGGGCGCAGCTTCGAGTCCCTGCCGGGGGCTGGGGTAGGGGAGCTTTTTGGACCCTTACCAGATGAGATCGAGTCTCATTCTTGTTTGGTAGGGGCTCGAAAAGAGAACAACATCCCGACGGCTGAGCCCTCCTTGCCACCGGTAGCGCTTTGGACCACCGATCGCTCCCGCTTTCGCACATATCGCTCCCGTTTTCGCGCGTACGTTGATCTCAGCCCATGACACGACGCAGATGATGGTTTGCGTCATCGCCCTAGACAAACAATGCAGGATCTGTAAACTAGCCTGACAATCTTTGCTGGTCCGACCACGAAGGAGACAGGCTTCATGTCCGCTGTACCGATGCCGTCGAGTGAGAGCAGTGAGGCACCGACCCCCGCGAGTGCGATCCCTGCGGGGTCGATCCCCGAGGGGTCGAATCCCGAGGTGCTCAACCCCGCGCGGTGGCACGACCCCAAGCGCTATGCGTGGCTGCTGGGCCTGATCGTGCCGACGCTGCCGTTCCTGGCGTATGGCCTCGTGCAGGCGACGGGGCTGGGCATCTTCTGGTTCTACGGCCCGTTCCTGGTGTTCGTGATCTTCCCCCTGCTCGACCTGGCGATCGGGATGGACCCAACCAACCCCCCCGACAGCGTGATCAAGTGGCTGGAACAGGATCGCTACTACCGCTGGTGCACATACGCGTTCTTGCCGATCCAGTACGCGGGGCTGGTGTTCGCGTGCTGGCAGTGGTCGAGCGGCAAACTCTCGACGCTCGACGACATCGGGCTGATGCTGACCGTGGGCGTGGTGAGCGGGATCGCGATCAACACCGCGCACGAGCTCGGCCACAAGCGCGCGAGCGTGGAGCGGTGGCTGAGCAAGGTGGCGCTCGCGCAGAGCGCCTACGGGCACTTCTTCATCGAGCACAACCGCGGCCACCACGTGCGCGTGGCCACCCCCGAGGATCCCGCGAGCGCGCGCCTGGGGGAGAGCTTCTACGCCTTCCTGCCTCGCACCGTCGCCGGCAGCCTGAGCTCGGCGTGGGGGCTCGAGCGCACCCGCCTGGCGCGTGGCGGCCATTCGCCGTGGACGCCGCGCAACGACATCCTCGGCGCGTGGGCGATGACCGTCGTGCTGTTCGCCGTGCTCACCGCGATCTTCGGCGTGGTGGTGCTCCCCTACCTGATCGGGCAGGCGGTGCTCGGCTTCTGCCTGCTGGAGGTGGTCAACTACCTCGAGCACTACGGCCTGCGCCGGCAGCGGCGCGAGGACGGCCGCTATGAGCGCACCCAGCCGGAGCACAGCTGGAACAGCAACAGCGTGGCCTCCAACGTGCTGCTCTACCACCTGCAGCGCCACTCCGACCACCACGCCAACCCGATTCGCCGCTACCAGGCGTTGCGCCACGTCGAGCAGGCGCCGCAGCTGCCGACCGGGTATGCGGGGATGATCGTGCTCGCCGCCTTTCCCCCGCTGTGGCGACGGGTGATGGACCGGCGGCTGTTGGCGCACTACGAGGGCGACGTCTCGCTTGCCAACATCGCCCCGCGCAAGCGCCCGCGCATCCTTGCGCGCTACGGGGCGGCCCAATGACCCTGCTCGGCTCAGCCACCCGCGTTGGTGGCGGGGCAG
>JBEKYV010000185.1:0-10537 GCA_049510515.1 Solirubrobacteraceae bacterium
ACCCCGTCGGTGCGGCCCAGCACGAAACGCTGGCTGGCCAGTGACGTCTCTTCCCATTTCTGGAGCTCCGCGATGCGGCGGTCGTTCTCCTCCAGGTAGGCGCTGATGCGCAGATACCACTGTGCTCGCTGGATCAACCTCACCGGGTTGTGGCAGCGCCAGCAGGTGCCGTCCTCCACCTGGATCGTCGCCAGCGTGGTCTGACAGGTGTCACACCAGTCCACGCTGCCGCTGCCGTGGTAGATCAGCCCTGCGTCCAGCAGCGTCAGGAACAGCCACTGCGACCAGCGATACATGACCGGGTCGGAGCTCATGAACGTGCGCTCCCAGTCAAAGGAGAAGCCCAGCCGCTGCAGCTGGCCGGTCATGTGCTCGGCGCAGCGTGCCACCCACTCGGCGGGCGACTCCCCGTTGGCGATCGCCCCCAGCTCGGCCGGCAGGCCGAAGGCGTCGTAGCCGAATGCGAACAGCACTTGCTCCCCCCGCGCGCGCTGGAAGCGGGCGTAGGCGTCTCCGATCGCGTAGCTGCGCACGTGCCCGATGTGCACGTTGCCGGAGGTGAACGGCGCCGAGGCCTTGATGTAGACGCCGCTTTGCTCCGCGTTCAGCAAGGGCGCCCGGAAGGCGTTGTGGGCTGCCCACTCGCGCTGGCGGCGCTGCTCGATCGCGCGGGGATCGTAGCCCCACCCCTCAGCCGTCCGGCCATCGGCGGCGGGCCGGCCGTCGTTGTCGGGGGGGCTCGTATTGCTCACACCGCGAGGATATCCGAGCCTCCCGGGCTCACGCGGGGGCGACCCGGCGTGGGCGGCGCTGTGTTGTGTTGACTTTTCAGCCTCCAACCAATCCCCGCGGCGCGTGGCGAGGTGCCCCGTTGCTATGCTCAAACCCACTTGAGCGCCGTCTCTGACAGGCACCTCCCGGCCTTCCGCCGGCCCCCCTCCGGCCCCGCCCTGTGCGGGGTCTTCTCGTCCGCCCCGACTGCAAGGATCCTGAGATGGAGATAGAGATCGGCCGCGGCAAGAAAGGCCGCCGCGCATACGGATTCGACGACATTGCGATCGTGCCCTCGAGGCGCACGCGCGACCCCGACGACATCGACATCTCCTGGAAGCTGGGGCCCTACCAGTTCGAGCTGCCGATGATGGCCTCCGCGATGGACGGTGTCGTCTCGCCGGAGACCGCCGGGATCGTCGGGCGCCTCGGTGGCCTGGCGGTGCTCAACCTCGAGGGCATCTTCACGCGCTATGAGGATGCCGAGGAGCAGCTGGAGCAGATCGCCGCGCTGCCCAAGGAGCTTGCCACGCGCAAGATGCAGGAGATCTACCGCGAGCCGGTCAAGCCCGAGCTGATCGCCCAGCGCATCCAGGAGATCAAGGCGCAGAAAGTGGTCGTCGCCGCCTCGCTCACCCCCCAGCGGGTGCTGCGCTATCACGAGCTCGCGCTGGAGGCCGGCCTCGACGTACTCGTGATCCAGGGGACGGTCGTCTCCGGCGAACACGTCTCCACCGTCTCGGAGCCGCTCAACCTCAAGGAGTTCATCCCCTCCCTCGACGTGCCTGTGGTGGTCGGCGGCTGCGCCTCCTACCACACCGGCCTGCACCTGATGCGCACCGGAGCGGCCGGCGTGCTCGTCGGGGTGGGCCCCGGCGCCGCCTGCACCACCCGGGGGGTGCTCGGCATCGGTGTGCCCCAGGCCACGGCGATCGCCGACGTCGCGCATGCGCGCTCCACGCACATGCTGGAGACCGGCGACTACTCGATGGTGATCGCAGACGGCGGCATGCGCAATGGCGGCGACGTCGCCAAGGCGGTCGCGCTCGGCGCCGACGCGGTGATGATCGGCTCGCCGCTGGCCCGTGCTTACGAAGCGCCGGGACATGGCTTCCACTGGGGGATGGCCACCTTCCATCCCACCCTTCCTCGTGGCGCGCGTGTCGCCACCGCTCAGAACGGGACGCTCGAGGAGATCCTCGTTGGACCCGCGCGGGAGAACGACGGCACCTTCAACCTGTTCGGCGGTCTGCGCACCTCGATGGCCACCTGCGGCCACAAGGACCTCGCCGAGTTCAACCGCGCCGAGGTCGTCGTCGCGCCTTCGCTACAAACCGAGGGCAAGGCCCTGCAACGCGACCAGGGCGTCGGCATGGGCGCCGTGAATGGCAAGGCGGCTGCGCTAGTCAATGAGTGAGGCGGCCGTGGTATCGGCCCCGGTGGCCGAGGAGCGGCTGACGAAGGCCGCGGCCACGGGTGCGGTGGTGGTCATCGACTATGGCGGCCAGTACTCGCAACTGATCGCGCGCCGGGTGCGCGAGTGTGGGGTGTTCTCGGAATTGGTGCCCCACCACGCGCCGTTGCAGGAGATCGCGGCGCGCCGCCCGCGTGGGATCATCCTCTCGGGCGGCCCCGCGTCGGTGTACGCGCCCGGCGCCCCGCATCTGGAGCGTGGGCTGCTGGAGCTGGGCGTCCCGGTGCTTGGCATTTGCTACGGGATGCAGTTGCTCGTGCACGAGCTCGGCGGGCGGGTCGAGCAGGCGGAGGTGGGCGAATTCGGCCGCTCCGACCTGACGGTCGACGAGCACGGGGTGCTGCTGCGGGAAACACCCCGCGAACAAACCTGCTGGATGTCTCACCGCGACACCGTCTACGAGGCGCCGCCCGGGTTCACCGCTCTCGCACACACCTCCACTTCCCCCGTGGTTGCTGTCGAGAGCGTCGAGCGGGGCATCTACGGCATTCAGTTCCACCCCGAGGTCGTACACACCCCTTACGGTCAGGCGATCCTCGAGCGCTTCCTCACCGAGGTGTGCGAGTGCCCTCCGACGTGGTCGGCGGCGTCGATCGTGGAGGAGCAGATCTCCCGCATTCGCGCCCAGGTGGGGGAGGGCAGGGTGATCTGCGGCCTCTCCGGCGGGGTCGACTCCTCGGTGGCAGCGCTGCTGGTGCACCGCGCCGTGGGCGACCAGCTGACGTGCGTGTTCGTCGACCACGGCTTGATGCGCAAGGACGAGGGCGAGCAGGTGATCGCCACGTTCCGCGACACCTTTCATGTGCCCTTGGTGGCAGTTGACGCCGAGCGGCGTTTTTTGGAGCGCCTGCGGGGGGTCACCGAGCCGGAGGCCAAGCGCAAGGCGATCGGGGCCGAGTTCATTCGCGTCTTCGAGGAGGAGGCCGCAAAGCTGGACGGCGCGTCTTACCTCGTGCAGGGCACCCTCTACTCCGACGTGATCGAGTCCGGTGGGGGCACGGGTGCGGCGACGATCAAGTCCCACCACAACGTGGGCGGCCTTCCCGAGGACATGCGCTTCGAGCTGGTCGAGCCGCTACGGGCGCTGTTCAAGGACGAGGTGCGCGCCGTCGGCGCCGAGCTGGGGCTGCCCGAGCGTCTGGTGTGGCGCCAACCATTCCCCGGTCCCGGCCTTGCGATCCGCATCGTTGGCGGCGAAGCGACGAGGGAGCGCCTCGACGTGCTTCGCGAGGCCGACCACATCCTGCAAGACGAGATCCGCAAGGCCGGTCTCTACCGCGAGCTGTGGCAGTCATTCTGCGTGCTCCCCGACATCCGCACCGTCGGCGTCCAGGGCGACGAGCGCACCTACGGTTACGTGGTCGTGATCCGCGCGGTCACCTCCGACGACGCAATGACAGCCGATTGGGCGCGGCTGCCTTACGACCTGCTGGAGACGATCGCCTCGCGGATGATCGGCGAACTTCGCGAGGTCAACCGGGTGGTTCTCGACATCACGTCGAAGCCCCCCGGCACAATCGAGTGGGAGTAGCCCTGGCGGCGTCTCGTCGCGCCTGGCGGCGTCCTCAGTCGCTCATGTGCGAAGCACATCTCGCTCCTTGCGTCCTTGCCAGGCACGACGAGTCATCCGCCAGGGGGCGTGTGTTGAATCCGCTTTTGGCCTATCATGTCGCTCTCGCCGCGCGCGAATGGATGCGTGCGGCCTTTTTCACGTCATGAAAACTTACGTCGCCAAGCCCACCGACCGCGAGCGCAACTGGCTGCTCGTCGACGCCAACGGCAAGACCCTTGGCCGTTTGGCGACCCAGCTCGCCGACGTGCTGCGCGGCAAGCGCAAGCCCGAGTACACGCCGCACATTGACACCGGCGACTTCGTCGTGGTCATCAACGCGGAGAAGGTCGCGGTCACTGGCAACAAGCGCGCCGACAAGCGCTACTACCGCCACTCCGGCTACCCGGGGGGTCTACGCTCGCGCACCTTCGAGGAGATGCTGGCGCGCCGGCCGGAGGAGATCATCCGGATCGCCGTCAAGGGCATGATGCCCCGCAACCGCCTAGCTCGCAAGCAGTTGACGAAGCTGAAGATCTACGCCGGTCCGGAGCACCCGCACGTCGCGCAGAAGCCCGAGCCGCTGGAGATCGAGGCCTGATGGCCGACCACCCGACTGGGCCGGAGGAGCCGCTCGAGGAACCCGCCGCCGCTGCCGCGGAGCCGCCTGCGGAGGAGCTTGCCGTGGAGGAGGCCATTGTCGAGGCGGTTGCCGAGGAGCTCGTTGAGGAGGCTGTCGAGGAGGCCATTGTCGAGGCGGTTGCCGAGGAGCTCGTTGAGGAGGTCATAGAGGAGTTCGTGGAGGAGCTGGTTGTGGAGGAGGCCGTGGCAGAGCTCACGGCGGAGCAGGCTGCCGAGTCGCCTTCCGCGGAGTCGTCCGCCGCGCTCGCTGCCCAGGAGCACGCCGCTGAACTCGACGCCGAGGAGGAGGACTTCGAGGAGGAGGAGGAAGAAGAGGAGCCCGCTCCCCGCGTCAAGCCCGCGGTGCCGGGGGCACATCTTGAAGTGGACATCGTGCCCGAAGGCGTCGACCCGTTGGCGCGCGAGACTCCGGCCGACCCCTACGCGATCGAGGAGTACGCCGAGGATGTCGCCGAGGCCGAGGAGGAGGCGGCGGAGGAGCCGCTCCCACAGCCGATCTCCACCGCGGCGATCGACCTCGCCGCCGGGGCGCGCTACCGCGCGACCGGCAAGCGCAAGACCGCGATCGCGCGCGTGATCCTGCGCCCTGGCAGCGGCGCCTACCTGGTCAACGGGCGCACCTTGGAGGAGCACTTCCCGCGCACCACGCTCCAGCGCAACATCCGCCAGCCCTTGGAGACCGTGGGCTATGAGGAGCGCATGGATGTGGTGGCGAGGCTGCACGGCGGCGGCATCTCCGCGCAGGCCGGTGCGCTGCGCCACGGCGTCTCCCGTGCGCTGCTGGAGGCCGACCCCAATCTGCGCGGTGAGCTCAAGCGCCGCGGCTTCCTCACGCGCGACTCGCGCGCCAAGGAGCGCAAGAAGGCCGGTTTGAAGAAGGCGCGCAAGCGCCCGCAGTTCTCCAAGCGGTAAGGAGCTCCCTCCCCTCATGGCCCGCAAGCTGTTTGGCACAGATGGTGTGAGAGGTGTTGCCGGGGAGATGCTGAGCGCGGATCTCGCGCTCGGTCTCGGCCGTGCCGCTACCGTGCTCGCCGAGGCGGAGCGTCCTCAGGTGCTCATAATCCGCGATACCCGCGAGTCCGGGGAGATGCTCCAAGCCGCACTCGCCGCCGGCGTAAGCGCGGCCGGGGGGGATGCGCTGCTGGGCGGAGTTCTGCCGACTCCCGCCGCGCCGCTGTTGATCGCTCGCTACGGGTTCGACCTCGCCGCGGTGATCTCCGCCTCGCACAACCCCTACCAGGACAATGGCATCAAGTTCTTCGGCCCCGACGGCTTCAAGCTCTCCGACGACACGGAGCTCGAGATCGAGCGGGCGCTCGAGGACCGGGTGGGCAACGGTGGCACCGCGATCGGGCATGTGCGCGAATTGCGCGGCACCGGCGAGGATTATCTGCGCGAGCTTCACACCCGCTTCGCCGAGCTCGACCTGCACGGGCTCGACGTGCTGCTGGACTGCGCCAACGGCGCCACCCACCGCGTGGCGCCGGAGATCTTCAGGCGCCTCGGCGCGAGCGTGTCCGTGATCGCCGATCACCCCGACGGGCGCAACATCAACGCGGGCTGCGGCTCCACGCATGTGCAGGAGCTCGCCGCTCAGGTGCTGGCCGGCGGCCACGCCGTCGGCTTCGCCTTCGACGGCGACGGTGACCGTGTGCTCGCGGTGGACGGCGCCGGGGAGGTTGTGGACGGCGATGAGCTGATGGCGCTCGCCGCGCTGCACCTCAAGCGCGGCGGCCGTCTCCTCGGCGGCGGGGTGGCGGTGACGGTGATGACCAACTACGGCTTCCATGCCGCGATGCGCGAGGCGGACATCGCCGTCGCCTCGACGAAGGTGGGTGATCGCTACGTACTCGAGGAGCTGCGCGCGCGCGGCTGGGTGCTGGGCGGCGAGCAGTCGGGGCACATCATCGACATCAGCTTCAACCGCTCCGGCGACGGCATCGCCAGCGCCCTGCTAGCGCTGGAGGCGCTCGACGGCGCACCGCTGAGCGAGCGCCACGCGATGCGCAAGCTCCCCCAGCGTTTGGTCAACGTCCGCGTCCGTGACCGCGGCGCGCTGGAGCGCGCCGGCACCGTCACCGACGCCGTGCGCGCTGCCGACGAGGCCCTCTCCGGCCGCGGGCGGGTGCTGGTGCGCCCCTCCGGCACCGAGCCTCTGGTGCGCGTGATGGTGGAGGCGCCCACCGACGAGGAGGCCGAGCAGGTCTGTTCCGAGCTCGTGGCGCTTGTCGAGCGCGAGCTTGCCTGAACGTCCATTTTCCAAACCCTGCGGAGCTTCGCTGGTATCTTCGAAGCGGTGTGCGGAATCGTTGGCTACGTCGGTAGACGGGAAGGTGGACCTCCCGTCCAGGAGTTGCTGCTCGCCGGCCTGAAGAAGCTCGAGTATCGCGGCTACGACAGCGCAGGGATCTCGGTGATCGCCGACGACCACATCGAGGCGGTGCGCGCCGTCGGCAACCTGCGCGCTCTGGAGGCCAAGCTCGACGGGGAGGGCGGGGGGGTGGCGACGCTCGCGCGACCGCTCACCACCGGCATCGCCCACACCCGTTGGGCCACGCACGGTCGCGTCAGCGAGGAGAATGCCCACCCCCACTTCGACAGCGACGATCGCATCCACGTCGTTGTCAATGGGATCGTCGAGAACTACATGCCGCTGCGTGAGCGCCTGCTCGCCGAGGGTTGCCACTTCACCTCCGAGACCGATGCGGAGGTGATCGCCCACCTGATCGCTCACCACTACGGTGGCGACCTTGCCGATGCGGTGCGGGCCGCCTACGCCGAGCTGCAGGGCCACTTCGCGTTCGTGGCGATGAGCCTCGACGAGCCCGAGACGCTGGTGGGCGCTCGCCGCGAGTGCCCGCTCGTGGTGGGCCGCGGTGAGGAGGAGCAGTTCCTCGCCTCCGCCGTCCCCGCCTTCCTTGCGCGCACCCGCACGGTGCAATACCTCGACAACGGGGAGATCGCGGTGCTCACGCCCGACGGCGTCACCATCACCACACCCGATGGGACGCCCGTGGAGCGTGCTGTCGAGACCGTCGAGTGGGACGAGGAGGCCGCCGAGAAGGGCGGCTTTGAGACGTTCATGCTCAAGGAGATCCACGAACAGGCCGACGCGGTGGCCGAGACGATCGCCGATCGCACCGCTCGTGGGGATGGCGTGAGCCTCAACGAGGAGGGCGCGCTCGACCAGGGGTTACTCGCCGGAGTGGCTCGCATCGTGATCGTCGCCTGTGGCACCTCCTACCACGCAGGTCTGATTGGGCGCTACGCGATCGAGGAGTGGGCACGTATCCCGGTGGAAATGGACGTCGCCTCGGAGTACCGCTACCGCAACCCGGTGGTGGGCCCAGGCGACCTCGTGATCGGCATCTCCCAGTCGGGCGAGACCGCGGACACGCTCGCCGCGATGCGCCTCGCGCGCGAGCGCGGCGCCACGGTGCTCGCGATCACCAACGTGATGGGCTCGCAGGCCACGCGCGACGCCGACGGGGTGCTGTTCACCCGCGCCGGCTTGGAGATCGGGGTGGCCGCCACCAAGACCTTCACCTGCCAGGTGGCAGTCCTCTACCTCCTCGGACTGCGCCTCGCCGAGCTGCGTGGCACGCTGGAGGCGGCGCGGATCGCCGAGTTGGTGGCTGAGGTCAAGCGCCTGCCGCGCTGCATCGCCGAGATCACCGGCCCCGACGACGGCTCCGCGGGGGTGCTGCCACTCGTCAGGCGCATCGCCAACCAGCACTGGCAGGGGGAGTTCTTCCTCTACATCGGCCGCCATGTCGGGCTGCCGGTCGCGCTCGAGGGCGCGCTGAAGCTCAAGGAGATCTCCTACATCGCCACCGACGCCTACGCCGCCGGCGAGATGAAGCACGGGCCGATCGCGCTGCTCGACGAGTCCACCCCGGTTGTGTGCGTCGCCACCGACTCCCCGGTGCTGGAGAAGGTCGCCTCCAACATCCAGGAGGTCCGCGCCCGCGGCGCCCACGTGATCGCCATCGTCAGCGAGGGCAACGCCCAGATCGTCGAGCATGCCGACGCGTCGATCCCGGTTCCAGCGATCGATTGGATGCTGCAGCCGATCCTCGCCGTCATACCGCTGCAGCTGCTCGCTTACGAGATCGCGCGCCGCCGTGGCCTGGATGTCGATCAGCCGCGCAATCTCGCCAAGACCGTCACCGTCGAGTAGCGCTCGACGGGTCGCGCCCGCGGGCGCATTAGGATCGCAACCATGGCAGCTCTTCCCGAGTGGTGCGTGGCACTGCCCGACGCCAAGGCGATGCGGGCGATCGACCGCTGGGCGATCGACGATCAGGGGGTGCCTTCGCTCGAGCTGATGGAGCGCGCCGGGATCGGTGTGGCCCGGGCCGCCGAGCAGCTCGCACCCGACGGACTCGTGACCGTGCTCTGCGGCAAGGGCAACAACGGCGGCGATGGTCTCGTGGCCGCGCGCCTGCTGCGCGATGCCGGCTGCGAGGTAGAGGTCCTCATCGCCGGGCCCCCGGAGGAGCTGAAGGGGGACGCGCGCGAGAACCTCCTGCGCCTTCCGGGCGAACCGCCTGTGCAGCTGCGGGCGGTGCGCGACCGCTGCGCCGCGATCATCGACGCGCTGCTCGGCACCGGCTTTGCGGGCGAGCCCCGAGGCGCGATCGCGGAGGCGATCGACGCGGCCAACGCCAGCGACGCGCCGATCGTCAGCGTGGATGTGCCGAGCGGGGTGGATGCCTCCACCGGTGTGGTGTGCGCGCGGGCCGTGCGCGCTGCGATCACCGTCACCTTCCACGCCGCCAAGCCCGGCCTCTGGATCCACCCCGGCAAGGCGCGCGCCGGCGAGGTACGCGTGCTCGACATCGGCATTCCCCGTGGCGCGCCCAACACCGCCGACATCGGCCTGATCGAGAGCGCCGTGCTGGGTCTGCTCCCACACCGCGGCGCTGCATCGACGAAGTTCTCAAGTGGCCACGTGCAGGTCGTCGGTGGCTCGCGTGGCCTCACCGGCGCGCCGCGTATGGCCGCCCACGCCGCGATGCGCGCGGGAGCCGGCTACGTCACCGCCTGCGTGCCGGCGTCTGTGCAGAGGATCCTCGCGACTGGCGGGCTCCCCGAGTTGATGACCAACGGACTGCCGGAGGAGGACGGCTCGCTCACCGACGCGAGCGTCGACGCGGTGCTCGATGCCGCTCAGCGCGGTGGGGCGCTCGCGCTCGGCCCCGGCCTCGGGCGGGGGGCCGGTGCATTCGCCTTCGCGCGCGAGCTCGCCCGCCGCGCGCCGGTCCCCACCGTGATCGACGCCGATGGCCTCAACGCCCACGCCGGGCGGCTCAGCGAGCTGGCCGCGCGTGCGGCCCCCACGGTGCTCACCCCGCACGCCGGCGAGCTGGGACGGCTGCTGGAGCGCTCGAGCGAGGAGATCGAGCGCGAGCGCCTGCACCACGTGCGCGCCGCAGCCGAGCTCGCTCGCGCGGTGGTCGTGCTCAAGGGCGATGACACCTTGATCGCCGACCCCACCGGTACCGGGGTGGTGGCGCTCAGCATGGGAGCCAGCCCCGCGCTTGCGAGCGCCGGCACCGGCGACGTGCTCACCGGCGTGATCGCTGCGCTCCTCGCCCAGGGTCTCCCGGCGTTCGTCGCGGCCGCCGCCGGTGTTCAGCTGCACGCCGCCGCGGGACGTGCCGCGGCCCACACGGTCGGCAGCGCGGACAGTGTGATCGCCTCCGACGTGATCGCCGCTCTGCCGTCAGCGCGCACCGAGGTGGGGCGCCCATGACGAGCGATCGCGCTGTGGCGCGCATCAACCTCGATGCGATCACACGCAACTGCGATCGGCTGCGCTCGGAGCTGCGCGAGGGTGTTGAGCTGTGCGCGGTCGTCAAGGCCGACGGCTACGGCCATGGGATGGAGGAAAGCGCGGAGGCGGCACTCGCGGGCGGTGCCACCTGGTTTGCCGTAGCCGGCATCCGCGAAGCGCGCGAGCTGGCCGACTTCGTGGAGGGGACCAAGCCGAGGGTGCCGCTGCTGATCATGGGGCCGCTGCAGCGCGACGACCTGGAAGAGGTGGTTGCCTGCGGCTTCGACCTGGTTGTGTGGAGCGAGAGTCACCTTTTGGACAT